>DAOVRB010000041.1 GCA_030628325.1 Methanomicrobiaceae archaeon
CATTATCAATAGCATATAGCTTACGCGGGCTTCGCTCCCTCTTACCAGCAGAAAACGAATGTGTTTCGATGAAAAAAAGGAGATAAGGTTCCTCTAAATATCGGGAATATCTTTCAATAGAATCAAGTGATACACGCCCTCCAAGTGCACGCCTTGTACCATTTAACGTCACCGGACCCGGCACAGATGCCATAAAAGTAGTAGCCACAGATTCAAGTTTCTCAATCTCGCGCACCTCATACCTTCTGGCAACATCATGATTGATAATATCCCGATATATCTGAAACACCATCCTCTCCTTTAGATCAGGCTCAGTTGTCAGCACCACCGCAGGAAATGCTGATGATGATATGTACTCAGAAGTCAGGCTCTGTATCCTATCCGCATCTGCCAGAGGGTCTTTTGGGTCGATATCGTGAAAACTCAGATACTCAGAAAGGTCAAGCGGAAACACTTCCATATCAATATGGCGTCCTGTTAGCAACGTTCCCAGCTCCTTAGACAGCAACTCCGCTGAAGACCCCGATACAATTATATGCAAATTCGGATGCAAATTCGACCGCATTTCCATCTGAATTCTCACCCATCGCTCCCACTGCGGGAGTCGTTGCACCTCATCAAGTATAAGATAATGCAACCCATCCGGATCAACAAATGAACGATGGGCACTGATAATCTGGTCAGGCAGTGCAGTGCCGTTCTCTATTGGAAGCCGTGGGTCTTCAAAATTAACATAAAGAGCCTGTGATGGAGTGATTGTTCCATTGTCAATGAGATGATGCATGAATTGGATTAACGTCGTGGTCTTGCCACTTCTTCGAACACCTGTGACAACGATTACCTGACCAGTAGATGAGAGCCGTTTAAGCTCATTGATGTAGCGTGGTCGAATTATGCCCGTGACTGCTCCCCCGACTGAAGTCGGGGGCATCTTGGGATGTTACCCCTGAGATTGCAATCCCAATCTCATAATATTGATCGCCGCGTTCTGGTCACGATCCATCACCAGCCCACAATGTGGGCAGGAATGGACTCGATCAGAGAGTGTTTTTGCAACGATCATTCCACATTTGGAGCACTGCTGAGATGTGTTTTTAGGGTTCACCAGAATCACACGTGAGCCAACCTCTTCCGCTTTACTCTGGGAGATTGTGATGAACATATTCCAGGAGGCATCTGCAATGCTTTTTGCCAGATGATGGTTTTTCTGCATATTCTTGATATTCAGATCCTCAAACACAATCGTACCGAATTGATTCACCAACTGACGGGAGGTTTGATGAGCAAAATTGAGCCGTCTGTTGGCGATCCGTTCGTGAACGTGTGCAACGATCTTTCGTGCCTTCTTCCGTTCGGGAGTACCCTTCTCTGCCTTTGAGAGTCTTCTCTGTGCCTTCGCAAGAGATTTCTCATCAGTTCTGAAGAACCTGGGATTCTCGATCTTCGATCCATCTGAGAGGGTCGCGAAGGACTCAAGACCGACATCTACTCCAGTTACTGCCACTTTCTGCGGAGCAGAAGAAGGCTCATAATCGACCGAGAAGGAGGCATACCATTTCTCAGTCGAAGACCGTTGGATCGTAAGGGTCTTGATCGTCCCTTTGATAGGGCGATGAAAGACAACTCTGAGATCGCCAATCTTTGAGAGACAAAGATGGACTTCATCAAGTTTAAATCCTGATTGCTTATACGTGATACTGTCGTATCGTCCCTTCCCTTTGAATCGGGGATAACCCGGCTTCTCTCCGGCCTTTACCCGCTGGAAGTATGCTTTGTAGGCAAGATCTACACGCATCTGAACATTTTGGAGAACTTGAGAATGGACCCGTTTTAGTTCCGGACGATCTTTCTTCCATTGAGTCAAGATCTTGTTTGTTTCGTACAGTGAGATTGAACGTTGTTCTTGCTCCCACGTATCCTTTCGCAACGCGAGCGTATCGTTATAGACCCATCGACAGATCTCCAGCGTCTGCTCTAGTAGAGTAACCTGGGACTTGGAAGGATAGAGTCTATACCGATATGCTTTACGCATTATGTTATTATACAATCTATACGTAATTAATAGTGTTGGTTGACGGCATTCATCTCCCCACTGAAGTGAGGAGCCTTCTGCCTGTTTTCTTCGTAAATTAGCTAATTTTGCATATAAACATTCCGACATATCGTTCAAAAATCGCGTTTTTTATACGATATCGCGGAAACATTACCATTCACCCAGAAAGGCTGGACAAAGGGAAAATTTGTATAAAATCATGGCATTTATGATGCGATAAGCGAAAAACTGAAGTTAAAAGAAAGTCTCTTAATAATATGTATAGGGTTTTGTATCCTTTCTCAGACCACGTATCTCATCTATAGTCTGATCCTGTTTCACAAGCATCGCCCTGCCAATTGATACCGTCTCCTTACCCGGTGCCACTGATTGCTTACTCAGCGCCACAGTCTCCTTACTAAGTGCCACTGATTGCTCACTGAGTTTCATAGATCTGTACATCATCCCGCCCGCAAGATCCATCTTCTCAAAGAGTTCATCCTGCCAGTTGCCTCTGATGATATCAAAGTAGTCGTACTCGCCTGTTCCGGTTTCCCATCTGACATTAAGGTCTTCCACAAAGACAGGGTATTCTTGTATGTTGATGGCATCAATGAATCCGGTAAGCACTTCTTCATCCGCTTCTGCTATGATCTCAACATCATAGGGCATAAGGTTCCTGACCTCTCCTGTGACGCCAGGTCTCCGTGCGGTCTTCTTAACAATGTCCAGACAGCCAGCCGATTTGCACCTCCCCCCTTGCTATTGCAACCGCTCTTTTCATAACTACTGATTGCCCGGGATCATAAAATTGGTTTTGGTGGATTCACCGCAGGACCAGAGCATGACCAGTCTTAAAGTCATTGATGCTGCTTTGTTATACAGGGAGTAAAACAGCGAATGGGTGGCATGCAACTTCCCTGACACCCCGTCCCTGTGCCTCCTGTGTTCAGATCGTGTCCTGCCTGCCCATCTCTTCTCTGACCGTCAACCACGGGTACTACACAAAAAGGTGGAACTTCGGGGACCAGGACCTGACAGAAAACGAGCACAGCAAACATAAAGGCCCCCCCGATGCCCACTGCTTTCTTCACTCCTTCTGCAGCAGGAACGGAATGGCGCCCGGACGCCGGCCCGCCCACTTTGCCAGCCAGAACCCGGTCGACAACCCTGAGACCGACCTGATGAAAAACGGCATAGGTATCCTGACAGTACTCCGGGATGCCATTCGGGGAGCTCGGGGAGCATGATCTATCCATCCGGCTCCATACCCCCTGCCAGGTCATCAGGCTGCCAGGGGGGATCTACACGAATTATTTCTACAATCTTTATCACCTGCTGATTGTGAATGCCCGGTTCTTCAGTTCGTACAGACGCGGGGAAGTGCCTGGGAAACACCCATGAGGCATAGCCTCATGCTTAACCAATGTAATGTACCGGGCAGGAGAGGTACTCCGAAACGTAAAGAAAGTAACAGGAGATCACTTGTACGATTTATACCAGTGCCCGTATTCTTTATGGCTTGTGAAGCAGTGCAATATATAGGTTCGATCTCCCCGGGTATCGTAGATTATTCCTGCCTGTCGGGTTACATTCTCTACATGACAGGGAATTCCGTGTTTCATATGTTTGCGTGCGGCATTATCATCAGTTTTCATCTGTTTTCATCAGTTTTCATCTGTTGCATGTGACTCCTATGAGTCATGTGAGTCATGAGTGACTTTTGGGATCACGACTGGAAATGTTAATTTATTACATTTTTTTGTCCCCTGATCTCTTCTTTGACTCCCCTTTTTCTGGCATCTCCCGGAAACTCCCTCTTCCTCACAGACAGCCACTTAAGCGCTCCGTCGCTTGCCTCCCAGCCTGATTTTGCCCGTTCCGCATAGCAGATCGCCTCGTCACGCCCGCCCAGGCTGTAGTAGTGTGGGATCTGTTTTGGGATCTTTTTATGGCCGAGGAGGAAGCCGGGAACGAAAGTGTTGCTCAGAAACGCCTCCGCGAGCGCCTCGTCTGCGGCGGGCGTCTCCCCATCCCTCCGGAAGAGCCAGAGCGCCCGCCCATATGCCATTGTGGTGAGACCATCATCCGGGTACAGTTCGAGCACCCCGGCAAAGAGGTCGTCACAATCGGCTTTGGCAAAGTTCATTGCGACGATGTAGCGAACTCCCTGGTTGTCATCCGGGTTCAGCCTGAGCATCTTCCGGTAGATACCGGCCGCCTCGCCATAGCACTCTGCCACCCAGAGGTATCCGGCAAGCGTGATCAGTGCCCGCATATAAGGACGGGTTCTGATGTATCCCCAGAAGTCACCCTCATACTCTTCAAAGACCTCAGGTCCAAGCACCCGCTCACCCGCCACCACTCCGGTACGTGCACACTTGATCGCATCGGGGAGATCAGAGGTCACCTCGTCGGCGAGATATACCCAAGCATCGACGCAGTCCATCGAGAGCCCGATCGCCTTCATCGCGATCTGCGCCCGTTCCCCGGGGTCATCCGTCTCCCAGATCGAGTACATCATCTCTTCAGCCTCTTCAAGCGGGGTTGCAGGCGTGACAGGGGTGGCAGGAGTTGCAGCAGGAGTTGCAGAGGTGGCGGTTGCAGGGGGCCCGGGTGTTATGCTGCCCATCATCACCTCGCTGAGACAGGCGTTTGCATCTTCGATGGAATCAAAGTTCTTCCCTTCCAGCGCCGTTATTGCATCACGCAATGCCTTCTCTGCCTGCATGCGACCACGGTTTGGATTAGAGGTCATGTGGAATTCTCTTTACGTGATCGTTTGTTAAGGTTTCGGGAGTGGTGTAGTATATTATAACTATTTATTGGCAGGGGGCACTGTCGGAAATTCCAGTAACTGGATTATTAGTGTGGAAGGATTAGCAGTACTTTACTTGTTTAAGAATTATAACTGATTTTTCCAACAGTGGCGGTGTGGGATTAAGCTTATCATAGAGGTCTGCCCTGAATCAAAAACCCAGGATGCCAGAGATTGTGCAATCTATGAATATATCCAGCAAAAACAAGAAGAAATGAGGCTGTTGCATAAACAGTTTGCTGTAGACAATGATGGCAATCAGACTGCAAAACAACCCATATTTTGTGTTTAGTTGTCACCGAAGTATAACTGATTGCTCTTATGAACCAATAAAATTCATTCGTGCAACAGCCTCAAATGCAACAGGAAATACTCAGGGAATAATACAAAACGTGAACTTCTACAGACCAATGAATTTACAGATAACAATACCAAGAATTGTGCCAAAAACTATTAACAAACCTGACTTTAACTCACTTTTTTTCTCTTCACTAAGTCTTCGCATCTCATAATCATTCAATGCAGGGATTTTCCTATCAATTATTTTGAAATATTCGCTAATCTGCCGGACTTTCTGAACATATTTTTCCACATTATCCAGATTTGGATTTCCAATATCTTTCTCACTTTTATAACGAGGAATTTCTTCTAAACAATTATCAATTTCCGGTAAAATTTCCTGATAATATTCTGGAAAAATATTTGTAAGAGCATCCCTTGATATGCCATCTAACCTGTTATGTATGATCTCTTTTTGATGAATACTAATATAATCAAGATAATCAAAAATTGCCCTGTATAGATGCCTAAACGTCGCATCTAAATTTTTGCTGACATATTCATCAGGATTTTCCGGGAGGTCTCTGATATCAAACCTTACAGAGAAAACTCTCATTAGATGGTCATAGGAGTCTTTAATCTCATTTATTGGTGGAAGGAATGATTCTGAGCTTATTTCATCAGCGTGTAATTGTAACTCTTTATAATAGCTGTATAATATTGTATTATTACGCAGCAATTCAAGTTCTTCTTCAGAGAGAAAATCAGTCATAGAACCTAAAATTAAGGAAGTGGTTTTTTGAGAATACATTTTTTGTAATCTTCAAATTCTTCTTTAGTAGTAATTCTTCCCAACGCTAGTCTAACACTTCCCATCCTGTACTTTTGTGCATCTCTCTTTACGTTTTCTTTGTTGATTTTAATTGGTTTTAAATCAACATCCCATACTCCTGCAATGGTCTGCATCGGGTTTTCCTCTATTGGTTCACCTCATTACCACATGAAGTTTTACCAGATATACTAAGCTATAATTTAACACACTAAATAGTTTGTGTCTTGATTTCCACCCACATTTTCGTCATGCGCACACCATGAGATTATATGAAGATGAATGCCGTGAGTGCTTCAGTCATCGGCACCGCCTCCCTTGTGGGAGAACTTTCGGGGGGAATCCGTTCCTCCCCCAGATCGCTCACAGGTCAACCTGAACCGTTACAAAAATTGACTCTTCTCAATTTTTCTGATTTCTGATTTTTAAGATTCTCTGTCGCAGTACACACAATACCCAAAACAGGACGGATGCCTCCCCATGCCTGCTGTGACCGTCAGGCACGGGTACTACACACCTCAAAGGTGGAACTTCGGGGATGGGGGGGGTGACGGGATGGCAGGCATTTCCCCGCACTTCGGCCCTGCCGGCGATCGGTCCCGGCGACCTCCGGGCGTTTTTTTTGGTATCCGGTCATCATTATGATCGCCGGGGTGACTGGTGATCGACTCGCGGGGTGACCCTGAGAGGTCATGCACGTTTTCATCTGTTGCATGTGACTCCTGTGACTCCTGTGAGTCATGAGTGACTTTTGGGATCATAGAAAAGGAAATATTAATTTATTACATTTTTTTGTCCCCTGATCTCTTCTTTGACTCCCCTTTTTCTGGCATCTCCCGGAAACTCCCTCTTCCTCACAGACAGCCACTTAAGCGCTCCATCGCTTGCCTCCCAGCCTGATTTTGCCCGTTCTGCATAGCAGATCGCCTCGTCCCGCCCTCCCGGGCTGTAGTGGTGTGGGATCTGTTTTGGGATCTTTTTATGGCCGGGGAGGAAGCCGGGAACGAAGGTGTTGCTCAGAAACGCCTCCGCGAGCGCCTCGTCTGCGGCGGGCGTCTCCCCCCCATCCCTCCGGAAGAGCCAGAGCGCCCGCCCATATGCCATTGTGGTGAGACCATCATCCGGGTACAGTTCGGGCACCCCGGCAAAGAGGTCGTCACAGTCGGCTTTGGCAAAGTTCATTGCGACGATGCAGCGAACTCCCTGGTTGTCATCCGGGTTCAGCCTGAGCATCTTCCGGTAGATACCGGCCGCCTCGTCATAGCACTCTGCCACCCAGAGGTATAGAGGTATCCGGCAAGCGTGATCAGTGCCCGCATATAAGGTAAGGACGGGTTTTTATGTATCCCCAGAAGTGACCCTCATACTCTTCAAAGACCCCAGGTCCAAGCACCCGCTCACCCGGCTCACCCGCTCACCCGCCACCACTCCGGTAC
>DAOVRB010000122.1 GCA_030628325.1 Methanomicrobiaceae archaeon
GGCCGACCGGCAGTGGAATCTGTATTGTATACTTTAAAATTTGAGTCAGGAAACCGGAGGATACGTTTTGTCCGGGCACTTCTTTCACCCGGCATCCCTGCACACCCTTTTATTCTGTATATTGCAGTACAGAGTAAACCTGAATACCGGGATATTATAGGTAAAAGTGTATCAGAACTAGGTGAGAAGACTTACCTGTCCCTTGTTAATGTAATTAAAGACGGGACGTCGGTAAACCAGAGGGGAGCGGCAATCCTCCTTGGATATATGGGTGAAAAAGCAATATCACCTCTGCAGGATGCATTTTACGGGTCTGATCGTTCTCTGCAGAGGGATGCAGCGAAATCCCTTGCAAAGCTGAAGTGGGATCCTAAAACTCCTGATGAAAAGGCAAGGTTTCTGTTTCTGATGGAAGACTGGACTGAACTTGCAAAACTCAGAAAAACCGCATCAAGGTATCTCCTTCAGGTGATTAACGACCCGGACGCTGCCGTCCGCAGAGATGCGGTTATTGTTCTTGGGAAAATGGGTGCCAGACAGACTGTTTCGGCTATAATACGGAGACTTAAGGATTCGGACCCTGATGTCCGTGCTGTCGCAATAGAGGCATTAAGTGGGATTGATGATCCGCAGATTGCCGGTCAGCTATTTCTTTCGCTTAAAGATCCTCATCCGCAGGCCCGTATGGAGGCTGCCTGGGCTCTTGACAGAATTGGCTGGAAACCTGAAAATTCCAACCAGGAAATTGTATATTTTATCGCTAAGGAACAGTGGAGCAATGTGATCCGATTTGGCAATGCAGCAATTAATCCCCTTATAAACTCCCTGAAACTTGGTTCCGGTGTTAATGCAGGTGTTGTCGATACGCTCGGACAGTTGGGGCGGACAGCTCAGCAGGCTCTTTTGCAGGCTGCAAAATCAAAGGATCCGGGTACAGGGAATGCGGCAAAATATGCAATAGAGGTAATCCGTAAAAAAAATAGTGAAAAGTCGGCTGCTGCAATAAAAAAGCCGGTTGATGATCCAGGAAAGTTTTCAAGAGAGCTCCGCGAATCCCAGGAAGCGAAGAAACGGTTTGAGATGCAACAAAAGAGAATTGCAGCTGCTCCAGGGGCGAAAAAGACCGGAGTGCAGCAGCGTGCAGCGTTACCTACTGTCGGGAATGGAACAAAACGCCCAAAAGCCATTGTATCCGGAGAACCTGTGATCAGTCCTGATGAGCTAAGGGAGATGATTAAATCCAGCGATCGGCAGGTAGTTAAAGGACTAAAAGCGGTTAGTGAAGAAAACGCTGCGCAAAAACCAGCTTCTGAAATACAGAAGAGACCCGTCTCTGATGAAGATGTAAGCAGCCGTATTTTGGAAAGTGAAAAGAAAGTGACTGCGGGGCTGAAACAAACTGAGCGTGAATATCAGAAGGAAGCTCTTAAAAAAAAGGAGGCAGAGCAGGAAGAAGAACTTTTGGAAGATGTTTACAGGGCTCCTGCACCGCCTGAAAAACCGGACACCGATAAACTGATGGAGGAACTCCGCGGCGATGAAGAGATCCCTGTATATGAAGAGGAATCTCTTGATGAGGATCCTCTTGAAAAGATACTGAGTGGTCTTGAAAGCAGAGATGTGCAAATCCGTGTTGCTGCTGTGGAATCACTCCGTCTGATGGGAGCGCCGGCTGTCGAGCACCTGATTCCGGTTCTTGACGATAAAAATTATTCTGTACGCCTGGCCGCAGCAGAGGCGCTTGGTGAAATTGGAGATCGACAGGCTGTTAAGCCCCTGATTGTCAGGTTCTCTGATGAATCCGATGAGGTCCGGGTTGCTGTAGCCAGGGCTCTTGGAGATATCGGCTCGCCTGATGGCATACCAGATCTGATGGATAGTTTCCTTGATGAATATTACGCTGTCCGTTTCGCAGCGGTGGATTCTATGGCTAAAATAGGCAGCGGTGCCATTCCTATGCTGATAACCGGACTTAAACACTCCGTTCCTGTTTACCGGATTTCATGTGCGAATGCACTTGGAAGAATTGGTGACGAAGATGCAGTTCTTCCGCTCATTAATTGTATTGGTGATGAGGTGGAAGAGGTGAGGAAGAGCATATCGCAGGCGCTGGGCATAATCGGAGAAGCATCGGTTTCACCTCTGACAGTGGTCCTCAGAAGAGGAACTAAAAACGAACGTCTTGCAGCGATAGATGCTCTTTCAGATATTGACAGTTTTAAAGCGGAGGAAGCTGTTCTTATTGCCCTGTATGATGAGGATGCTGATGTCCGTGCAAGAGCGGCAAAAGCCTCCAAGAAACAGGAAGTTCTTGGGGTGTGGAGAAAGGCCTGGAATGAGCAGCTGGATGCAATAGTCGGGGAAGATGAGGAAGAGATCAAAAAGGTGGTGGAGCCTCTTGATCTGAGTTCATCAATCCGTAAAGAGGAGCAGGTGTTTGAGGAGCAGGGAGAAAAGGAGATTAACACTCTTATTTCTGGTCTTAAGACGAAGACAGGGAACGTGCAGATGGCATCTGCAATGAAGCTCATGATGATGGGTAAACCTGCTGCAGAGGGTCTTATCAAGGCAATGAGAGATGAAGACAGTGATATAAGGCAGGCAGCAGAAGAAGTGCTTGGTGAAATGCGTGATGTTGCCATTGAACCACTGATGAATGCCCTGCGTGAAGAAGATTCATATATCAAGGTAGTTGCCGCACGAAGTCTCGGCAGGATTGGTAATAAGACTGCACTGGATGCACTTGCACGGTCTCTTAAAGTTGAGAAAGATGCAGAGGTCCGTTCGGTTGCAGTTGAGTCCCTTGGATATATTGGCAGTGCTGAATGTATTACTGTGCTTGCAGATGCGCTTCGTGACCGTGATGAGGGTGTGCAACTGATCGCTGCCCGTTCTCTGGGTTATATTGGTGATCAGAACTCGATAGAGGCGTTGATTGTTGCACTGAATGATGTGGATTATACGGTCAGAAAGGCAGCACTGAACGCTCTGAAAGATCCGGAAGGTGCACCACAGGATCACCTTATCAGTTCGCTAAAGAATGGGGATCGAAAGTTCAGGACCGGTGTGGCCGAAGCACTGGATATTCTCGGATGGGAACCGGCCGATGATATTGAGAAGTCATATTATCTTATTGCCAGGGAACGGCTTGTCGAACTGGAATCTGTTGGAAGTGTGGCAATAGGGCCTCTTATGGAGATTATGAATGACCCGTCACCTGAGAGGCGTATTGATGTGGTTAAAACCATTGCACATATAGGAGGGGAGATGGCGGTTTCACCCCTGATTTCTGCACTGAATGACGAATCATTATTTGTAAAGCGGCGTGCGGAGGGTTATCTCATAGAGATGGGAGAGAGGGTTAGTGAACCTCTTTCTGCTGAGATTGGAACTGGTTCGTCAGAATACGATGAAATCCTCAGGAGGATCATTGCAAGGATCCAAGAGCGTGTGAGTGAGTCTGTAGAGTCTGTGAGTCATGATGGAGATGAGGGTGATGATCAATCTGATGATGGCAGTTCTCAGGAGTACACAGAAGACGAAATGAGTAACGATACTACAGATACATACGATATTAACGATACTAAGGATATCCCGGATAGGGAGTCTGTTATACCCGGTTTAAGTAGTGATGTTAATGACAGGGATGATCACAATGCCGGTTCCTCTGTTAATGAGAGGGATGATGTTAATGACAGGGACGATGAGAATACCGGCTCCTCTGTTGATGACGGCTTTCAGTCTCAGTAAGTTTCAGTAATACTCTGTAGTATACTGATTCTGACTTCCAAAATCACGCTTTAATATTTTCATTTTATATGAATGTGGCAATTGGCACTTTCATCAGACGGTGTCTGATTGTCTGATCTTTCATGCGTCACCCATGTTTTTCTGTGGATAACTGTTTTCTGCGGATAACTGACATGATGTCCCATGCAAGGGACTCGCAACTGTTTTTGTTCCTCATAGTGGTATCCAGACGAAGTGCGCCATTAACTTCAGTTTCATCGTGTATATCCAGAACAAAAAGGTCGGTGAACTGACTGTAGAGTTCAAGGATATTTTCTGAGAGTTTTAGTTGTTCTTCCTTTTTTATGGTTGGTTTAAACTGTGGGACCGGAGACACTGAAACAACATGGGTATCCTCAAGGGCCTTAAGGATGCCTCCGCAGGATATTATCGGTGCAGTGGACGAGAGAGGGCAACCAGGTCCGATTATTACAGTTTCACTTGATGAGATAACATGTGTTACTTTTTTTGTTGCTTCTGGTTTTATTTCATATTCGATCTCTATCTCATGCACGCCGCTGTCATTTCTGTGGTTCTGGCGATAATTGAGGAGGTGGATGCGTTTGCCTTCGTTTATTACATTGTTTTTCACATATGTACTGACCCAGGTATCTGTCATGGGCAGGATTGTGGCTGAAATGCCATAACTCCCGCATAAGATTTCAGTTGCATCTGTGAGTGTCAGGCCGTCTGTGAGCATGTCTCCTCTTGCAATCTGCACTGCTCTTTGCTTATCTCCGGTTGGCAGGAGTTCATCCCTGCCGAGTTTGTGCAGGTATCTGTACGTTGAATATGTATCGCCAAGTATCCCGTTCCAGTCTGTTCTGTTCAGTACACCGGCAAAAAGATACATGATATTGTCCAGTTCACGGGCTGCGTGGTTCCCGCCAATCCATGCAGTATCTGACGTATTTGCAATTACAGCGATATCTGCATCGTGTTTCAGATTTCGCATCGCTAAGATAAGTTTTAATGTCCCGGTACCACCAGAGAGGAAGGTGATCATTACATATTATTTCAGGGTCTGTCCTGATAACTTCGATCTGTTTCTGGTGAACCGGATAA
>DAOVRB010000282.1 GCA_030628325.1 Methanomicrobiaceae archaeon
AAATATCTGCCGTATAGGGATGGAACAGCCCTTTATGCCCGTGGAGACAATACCTCTACATCACGTTTCTGTGATGCAAGTGTTGTCAATGAAGCAGGAAGCCACGCCCTTTAGGGCGTGGTAGTTCACCATGAAAGGAGCATTTGCCACTTTCAGCAAACAGTGCCTGACACAACGTCTGTCATGCACATTTTTGAGAATGATCATTTATATCCAAATATTCTCTTCTCTGTAAGATTTCCGGAAGTATAATAACAAAAAGTTTTTATATTGTCAGAGGATCCTATTTTTTATCGAATATGGATGAAATTGATGGTCATTTTATTGTAAAGGGAGAAGAGAGGTTTACAATTAATGATGAGGAGTATATCCTTACAAATGCTGAACATTTCATCATCAATGGTGAAGAATACGTCATGATCGATGGCGTTCTCTATTTAATTAATGGGGATGAGGATCACGCTCTCAGTGAAATTGAAGACCACTTTATCGTAGAGGGAGAGAAGAGGTACGTAATCCACGGCGATGAGTATATTCTCACAAATGCTGAGCATTTCATCATAAACGGTGAAGAATATATCCAGATCGATGACGAACTTTATTGTATTGATAACAGTGGACACAATGCATTTTCTGGTGATGATTCTCAAAGTAGGTTCACTATTGGCAATATCATTGGATCTGCTATAGGAATTGCTTTTGTAGCCTTAATTGTAGTAATTGTTGGGGGAGTTGGTGTAGCTTTTGTTGGCGGTTTTATAGAAGGAATTAATCCTCAGGATGTAGCAACACCGCAGACTATAGCGCCAACTGTTGTTCAACCTAAGTCGTATACATCCTATGACGATAAACTGGGATCGGAAATAAAAAATGCAATGGATTACACGAATCCGGTAACGCGGAATTTTGCTTTATCCCTCATTGATAGTTCACACAGTGGAAGTGGAAATTTTGGACAGATTTGCGATATGTGGGATTATATTCACGACGACTGGACTTATGTCTCCGATCCAAGCGGTTCTGAATATTTTGCAAAAGCAAGTGAAACGATTGAAGCTGGTTTGAAAGGAGATTGTGACGATTTCGCACTCTTAGTTGGATCAGTGATACAAGCCACGGGTGGCCACAGCCGAATAATAGCTGCCCGAAGTTCTGATGGAAAAGATGGACATGCATATCCCGAAATTTTACTCGGGAATGAGGAATCTCTTCAGAATGTAGTTGATTATATCAGCTATCGGTATAATTGCGCTGTAGTTTATTATTGTGCCCAGGATGTTAACGGAAAAATAGTATATTGGCTTAATCTGGACTGGCAATCGAAACATCCCGGTGGGAAATATTTCAGGGACTCTGGTGTTGTGAAAGCATATTATCCGAATGGATATTGGGAAGAGATCGATGTGACGTAAAACTGAATCGGTAAATAAAAATCTATTCGCTTCGCGCTGGCACGGCGGGTTCCCGCACGGCGGTCCTGATGTTATTGGTCTCTGCAAAGTCTGTTATGGTACCTGTCTGCGATGGTCTGGTTTCTGAACGGATCCATGAGGTGGCGCCAATTTTCAAGAGAGGAGTGTGAGTAAATCGGTCTGACATGGTGAAAACTCCGATTGTTTCCGGGTGGTACAGCTCAACTTCCCATGATGAGAGTGTCAGAACAGAGGTTAAAAAGATTTTTGGAAGAGATTTGAACTTGTTTCTAAAACGCCGAGAGGGAGATTTGAACTCCCGTGGTGCCAGGCACCAGAGGCTTTCGAGGCCCCCGCCTTACCGGACTAGACTATCTCGGCACACCTTTTAGTCAGGGTGCAGGTATGAGGTGACACAAAATGATTTGGACATATATTTTTCCCCTGTGTTCCTATAATACTAACGGAAAACCAGCACAAAAGTGAAAACTATTACAAAACTAAAAAGATTTTGTGGTTTTACGCTATCCCTGTAATTAATTATAATGATAACCGCAACAATGTCTGGAGTATATCAGGAGTTTTTGTCGATGAAATGCAGAACAGTCAGAATGATTCTCAAAAGGGAAGGTAAGGTAATTGAGCAGAAGATACAGGAGGGCGAGACCTACGAGAGTGCCCTTCTTGCCTGCAATATTATCCCTGACACTGTGCTGATATTCTCTAATGGAAAAAGTCTCCCGCAGGATAAGGTCATTGAAGAAGAGGAAGTTGAGATTGAAATGACCTGTTCGAGGGGGTAGGAGTAAAGGTAAAAGGCAAAGGCAAAGGCAAATCTGTATTTCCTGACTGAGAATAGTTTACGGGTGAGAATACCTTCAATCTGGTGGGATACATTGGAATATGCTGAAATACGCTAAAATATTCCTTACTATTTGGAATGTAGTGAATATAGTCGAAAAAAATAAAATAATATTTGGGTTTATCTGTTATCTCTTTTCAGGCCTCTTCTCTCAGGCACTTCACATCTGGCCTGCGCCTTTGGATATCATCATGTCATCGACACGGATGAGAAGGGTTGTGGTCTCTGTTGCACTCTGAATTGCCTGTTTCTTAACACGAAGAGGCTCAATTACGCCTGCCTCATACATATCGACAATCTCACCTGTGTAGACGTTAAGACCTGCATTCTTCTGGCCGTTTGCGTGCGCTGATTTAAGCTCGACAAGCTTATCGATCTGGTCGTGGCCGGAATTCTCTGCAAGTGTAGCTGGAATTGCTTCAAAGACTCTTGCAAATGCTTCAATTGCAAGCTGTGTGCGTCCGCTGACAGTTGATGCATAATCGTGGAGCTGGAGCATAAGTTCGGTATCGATTGCGCCACCGCCGACGACGTACTTGCTGTCCTCGAG
>DAOVRB010000289.1 GCA_030628325.1 Methanomicrobiaceae archaeon
ACTTTCCTGATGGCATCCTGATCTTCTGTTGCAGCCTGTTCAATATCCACACCGCCTGCGTCGGCAAAGAGTATCATCGGCTGTTTGCGTGAGCGGTCGATTGTTATGCTCACATAATATTCGTGAATTATCGGGAGTTTCTCTTCAACAAGTATTGTTTCGACTGTGACTCCCTTTATCGGTGTGGAAAATAGTTTTGCAGCGGTCTCAGTTGCGTTTTCCGCCTCTGTGATTATTATACCGCCTGCCTTGCCACGGCCTCCCACATCAATCTGCGCTTTTACAACGACATCTTTACCGATTTCACTGAGATTTCCCTTCAGTTCACCTGCGTTTTTTATAACTATGCCCTTTGGCACCGGAATTCCAAATTCCCGAAAAATTTCTTTTGCCTCATATTCAAGTAGTTTCATGGGTTTTTTCCTCCGATAGCCCCCAATTTAAAACCACTCCTGAGGGCGTTCATGTTAAGTTCTTCAGTACCTTTTGGCACACTGCTAAGCACAGCGTTTTCCATCGCTTCTTTACTGATTACGCCTGTTGCAGTCACCAGTGCTCCAAGCATGACAATATTTGCAACAATGACCCTGCCCAATTCATCTTTTGCAGTCTTTGTGGCAGGAATCTCAACATATCTGCATTCCGGTTTTGAATGAACCAGGTCAGAATCAATGAGCATTATGGCGTTTTTCTCTGCATCTGCTCCGTATTTATCATAGCCCTGCTGTGACATGATTACATAGATGTCGGGCACAGTGACTTCCGGGTAGAGAATTGGCTCATCATCAATAATGACCGCACTCATGGAAGCACCACCCCTCGCCTCAGGTCCGTAGGTCTGTGTCTGGACAGCATATTTGTTGTCAAAGATTGCTGCGGCTTTCCCAAGGATGACTGCAGAGAGGATGACCCCCTGCCCTCCGAAACCAGAGAACATGACTTCGTGTCTCATTTTGGTACCCCCATTGCAGGCCTGTATCTTTTCACAATATCTCCCACCGTGAAATAGTCATCCGGGACTGGTTTTCCCTCTGCTTCCATGCGCTTTTTCTTTTCAATCAGGATAACATGCGTGCGCATGTAGTCAATCATGGATGAGACTGTGCGGAGTTTGTTCCGTCTGCCATAGGAAGTGGGGCACTGTGTGATTGATTCTATGAATGAAAATCCCTCTATCTCCATGCCTGTCCGGATCGCTTTTGTAAGCTCCTTTACATGGTATGAAGTCCAGCGTGCCGAGTAGTTTGCACCTGCGGTTGCCGCCAGTTCTGCGAGGTCAAAGACAGGTTCTGTGGCACCGTATGGTGTTGTTGTGGATATGGCACCCACCGGGGTGCACGGACTTCCCTGGCCGCCTGTCATGCCATATATCATATTGTTTATACAGATTACAGTTATATTGATATTTCTCCGGCAGGCATGGATGAAGTGGTTCCCGCCAATTGCTGAGAGGTCACCGTCACCTGTAAAGACCACAACATTCTGTTCTGGTTTTGTTAGTTTTACTCCGGTTGCAAACGGGAGAGCACGCCCGTGTGTGGTGTGAAGCGAGTCTGTGCTGATGTATCCCGGTGCACGTGATGAACAACCGATGCCTGAGATGAATGTGGTCCCGTCGATCTCCCACCCGAGGCTTTCAATCGCGTCAATTGTGCAGTTGATCACCGTGCCGTTCCCGCAGCCTGTACAGTAGATGTGTGGGAGGCGGTCTTCCCTGAACCATGTCTTATATTCACTCATCTGCATTCCCCCAGTGCTTTCATGAGTTCGTCAGGTGTGTGAATCTCTCCGCCGAGTTTTGGCAGTGATATGACTTCTCTGTCAGTGTGCCGTTCAATCTCACGTGCAATCTGTCCCAGATTCATTTCAGGGACTAAGAACCTCTCTGCATTTGGGAATTCCTTCAGCGTATCTTCAGGGAAGGGCCATACAATACGCAGGTTTAAGTGCCCGATTTCCATCTCCGGGTGGTCATGGATTATCTGTTTTACTGTCCTGTTTGCGGGCCCGTATGTGATGAATACATTTTTGGCATCTGTATTTGTCACATCATAGTCTGCAATTTCATGTCTTTTAGACTCGACCTTGTTTACAAGGCGGTGTACGAGCTCTGAATGTAATTCGGGGTTGGTTGTATCGGGGTAGCCGCGTTCGTCATGTGTAAGCCCTGTCACATGTACACTGTAACCCTTCCCAAATTCAGGGAATCCCGGGACGCCGTCCTCTCTCCCTTTAAATGGCAGTTCTCCTCTGTTAAGGGGGCGTCTCGGGACAATCTCCACTTCATCAGGGATTACGATCTTCTCGCGCATGTGTCCGATGGCCTCGTCTGACATGATAAAGACCGGCACTCTGAATCTGTCTGCAAGGTTAAACGCCTTTACTGTGAGGTCAAACATCTCCTGTACACTTGACGGGACAAGGGCAATGATACTGTAGTCCCCGTGTGACCCGAAGCGGCACTGTAACATGTCACCCTGCGCTGCCATTGTCGGCTGGCCTGTTGATGGTCCTCCACGCTGGATATCTACAATTACACACGGGGTTTCGGTCATTACGGCATATCCGATGTTTTCCAGCATCAGTGAGAGACCCGGACCACTGGTTGCTGTCATTGAGCGTGCACCAGCCCAGGATGCACCGATAATAGTGGATATGCTGGCAATCTCATCTTCCATCTGAATAAAAGTCCGCCCCATTTTGGGCATTCTTCTTGCCATCTCTTCAGCGACCTCTGTTGATGGTGTAATCGGG
>DAOVRB010000120.1 GCA_030628325.1 Methanomicrobiaceae archaeon
CCCGGGCGGATTCGAACCGCCGTTTCCAGCTCCAAAGGCTGGAATGATTGACCGCTACACCACGGGGGTAATGATATGCCCTATAACATGTGTAATCAGCAATATTTAATCGATGGGTATACCCGGATCATAAACATCAGATATACCTGCTGTAAACTGCCGGTTACACTCACATTACTATTACCAACTATTACTATGCCCACCCCCTCTCTGCCACAAACCTGCCCGGCCCTGCACCAACCGCACCCCAAATATGCGCGAAGCCGCCACGGGTGCACCACACGTACACACATCCACACTCATAGACAAATAATTACATTATATCATACAGCCAAATCAGTAATGAATGCCTATGGCAGAAACAATCGTGGAAAAAATCTTTTCCAAAAAGTGTAGTAAAGAAATCCGGGCAGGAGATATGATGATGGTACCTGTAGACGGTGCCATGATTCATGACATCACCGGACCCCTTGCTATCGAAAAGTTCAGGGAAATGGATGGAGACCGGGTTTTTGACCCGGAAAAAATCATTATGATCTTCGACCACCAGATTCCGGCTGACTCGATTTCTGCTGCGAAACTTCAGGCATATATGCGTGAATTCGCAAAGGAGCAGGGCATCCACAACTACGACATGAGGGAAGGAGTCTGCCATCAGGTCACAATAGAGAAGGGTCATGCAACACCCGGGGACATCATCGTCGGGTCTGACTCCCACACATGCATGTACGGTGCAACCGGTGCGTTTTCAACAGGAATCGGCTCAACAGATATGGGTTTTGTCCTCCGTTTTGGCGCCCTTTATTTCAGGGTGCCCGAGAGCATCAGGGTAGACGTAACCGGGAAATTCCCGGACAGAGTCGGAGCAAAAGACTTCATCCTCAAAGCAGAAGGCAGAATCCGGGCAGACGGTGCAACATATAAAGCCCTTGAATTTACCGGAGAAACAATCTCCGCCATGGATATGCCAGGCAGAATGACCTGCTGTAATATGGCAATAGAGATGGGTGCAAAGGCCGGCATCGTCCCTCCGGACGCCACAACATGGGAATACCTGAAAGGCAGAACAGAAAAGAAACCCTTTGATCTCAAGAGTGACAACGATGCCGAATATTCAGAATGGCTAAACTTCGATGTTACTGACCTCGAACCACAGGTGGCAGTCCCCCACAATGTCGACAATGTCGTAAACGTCACCGAAGTCGAAGGAACACCAATAGACCAGGTGTTTATCGGTTCCTGCACAAACGGCAGATTTGAAGACTTTGCAGATGCGGCAGAAGTGCTTGGAGACAAAAAATTCAGCGACAACGTCCGTGTCATTGTCATCCCTGCATCAAGAGATGAATACTTAAAATGCTTACGTGCAGGAATCATCGAACAGTTTGTACAGGCAGGAGCACTCTTCGAGGCGCCCTGCTGCGGACCGTGCATGGGAGCTGCATTCGGCCTGCTCGCACCCGGAGAGGTCTCATTATCCACATCAAACAGAAACTTCCGCGGCAGACAGGGCAGCACAGAGGCAAAAGTATACCTCTCTTCCCCGGCAACCGCAGCGGCAAGTGCCATCAAAGGTGAAATTACAGACCCGAGGGGGGTATAGAAGATGAGAGTCTGGAAATTCGGAAACGATATCGACACTGATGCAATCATACCAGGCAGGTTCCTGACCATCTATGACCCGAAAGAACTTGCAAAACACGCATTTGAGGGCACAAGAGATGAGTTTTCTAAAGAAGCACAGCCGGGTGACATAATAGTTGCAGGAACCAATTTCGGATGCGGTTCATCACGCGAACACGCACCTCTTGCTTTGAAAGGGGCAGGAATTAAAATGGTTGTCGCACAATCATTTGCCCGCATCTTCTACAGGAACTCAGTTAATACAGGTGTCTTCCCGGTCATATGCCCGGAGGCAGACAAAATCACTGAAGATGATAAATTAACAGTGAACTTTGATGAAGGATGGTTAGAGACAGAGAAAGAGAGATATGAGATTGAACCACTCCCCCCCTTCCTGAGAAAGATAATACAGGCAGGCGGTCTGGTTGAATATGCAAAAACAATAGAGGAACCGGAAATATGTACAAAGTAGCATCCATAGGCGGGGACGGTATCGGCCCCGAAATTTTAGATACAGGAAAACAGGTACTGGACGCAGCGAGTGAAAAATTTGGGTTTGCGATTGAATGGAGAGATTTTGATATCGGTGCCGAACGCTACTTAAAAACAGGTGAACTCGTTACTGAGGATGAATTTACTGAACTCAAAAACTACTCAGCCATATATTTCGGGTCAATTGGCGACGATCGTGTAAAACCAGGCATTCTTGAAAAAGGAATTCTTCTTGCCTTAAGATTCCACTTCGACCAGTACATCAACTTAAGACCCATAAAAATGCTTGAAGGGACATGGACGCCACTTGCAGATAAAACACCGGCAGACATAGACTTCACTGTTGTCAGGGAAAATTCAGAAGATTTCTACGTTGGGATTGGTTCAAGATTCACTGGCAGGGAATCAGTTGAACTTGAAATAACCCGCCAGTTATACTCAATCAAATTCGGCCTTGATGTCGAAAGTGACAGCGATGAGATCGCGTACCAGATTGGAGTCGTTTCCAGAGAAGGTTCAGAGAGAGTAATGCGCTACGCCTTTGACCTTGCCATGCAGCGGAACAAACAGCTTACTTCAGTCGACAAGGCAAACGTACTCACTGACATCTACGGCCTCTGGCGTGACGTCTTCACAGAGGTCGCGGCAGATTACCCCGAAGTAAAGACAGAGTTCAATTTCGTAGATGCAGTTACAATGTGGTTTGTTAAAAACCCTGAATGGTTTGACGTTGTTGTCACCCCGAATATGTTCGGTGACATTATCACTGATCTCGGCGCAATGATCCAGGGGGGCTTAGGCCTCGCACCGGGCGGGAACATAAACCCTGAGGGCATATCAATGTTCGAACCGATCCATGGATCAGCACCGAAATACAAGGGAATGAATGTGGCGAACCCGGTTGCAACCATATGGGCCGGGTCAATGCTTCTCGACAACCTGGGCGAACACGAAGCTGCAGCAGCAGTTCTCTCATCAATTGAACACTCAATTGCGAAAGGTGTAACCACAAAAGATATGGGCGGTTCTGCCGGCACATCAGATGTGGGCAACTGGATTGCAAAAGATATTTTAGCCAGATAAATTCACCAGAATATAAGCGGGGGGAGGCCCATGACTGTAGTCATATGCTCATGGGCAGCTGATTTCAGACTTAATCCCCTGTTAAAATACAAAACCACACTTTTTAACATGAAAGTGGCAAATGCCACTTTCATCAAACAGTGCGTGACCTTGAGAGGTCATGCACGTTTTCAGGCAAATAAAAGGAATTTATAAGCGAACTACCATGGAGCTAAAGACTCTCTGTCTTCCTGTTTCATACCCCTCATCAAAGACCAGTCTGCAGACTCCATCTGCGAGTGAAAAATACAGATAAAATAATATAAGTAACCAGCACAACATTTTATAATATGTCATTTGGAGGGGAATACTTCAGAAAGAAAACCACCCGTATTTCCACAACAGAGATAATAAAAATCTGGGTAATTGTGGCATTTATTCTTTCAACCACCCTCCTGTTCATTTATGCATTTATCACAGGATCTCCTGACGTAAGTGAAAACCTCGTAAAACTAACCCCGCACCTATTCTACATCCCGCTCATCCTGATGGCTCTGTGGTATCCAAATCGTACACTCCAGTCTGGAATTATAATAATTTCCGCATTTATTATAGTAATGATTGTTTTTGTTATCACCGGAATTAAGGTAGACTTTATCAGTACAGCTTTTACTGTAGCCATCTACCTGTGGGTTGTCGTAGTGATAGCTGCGGTTTCAATATCTGCAGATAAAAAAAGTAAGGAATACACCGAACTTCTTGAGAATCAACAATCTGAGATAGTAATCCCGGATGAATTCATTTCCGGGCAGATTGAAGAATTAAAATCAGAAGATAAAGAGATCCGGGAATCTGCGATAAAAACTCTTTTTACTATAGGGGATCAGGCAGTTGAACCGCTCATTGATTCCCTGTATGACGAACCTCCGGGAAAAAGAAGCTGTGCCGCCCGCACTCTTGGAATGATTGGTGATAAGAGAGCAATTGAACACCTCATTGTTGCAATGAAAGATGATAATAAAAACGTACGGGAGACATCAGCACAGGCACTTGCAAAAATAGGAGAGCCTGCAGTTAAACCCCTCATTGAGAGGCTTAATGATAATAACCCTCAGATAAAGGCAGGTTCTGTTGTCGCACTCAGGATCACCGGCAACCGTGATGCAGTGATCCCAATTTCTGCCCTCCTCAGTGACAATGACCTCCACGTCAGGCGTGAGGCTGCAAAGGCTCTCGGCAGAATCGGAAACAGTGAAATTGTACCTGCTTTAATAAAGGCACTTGACGATGACGATGCAGGTGTCAGACTGAGAGCAACAGGGGCATTGGGAAGAATAGAGAGAGAGAAAGCAACAGACTGTCTGAAAAATATACTAAAAAACGATCACGACCCCCGTGTCCGGAAACGTGCCGCAGAAGCACTCACAACAATCGGAACTCAAAAAGCCACTCTTGCCCTCAGGGCAGGACTCAGTGATGAAGACGAAAATGTACAGTGGGTTGTTAAAGAGGGACTTAACATATAATCAGACGATTTGTATTTGCGTCTATATCTGAAAAACAATTGTGCAGATCGAAAATCAGCCTGGAGTTCCACCCGGACTATAATAATTCCATTTTTTCTCAGTTGCCCCTGCGCAGAGACCTGCCGGACAGAATTTTCCATGGGTATGGCAGAATAAAAAACAACAATGTCGCAAGAGATACCGGGATAAAGAGCAGTTCAAGTGCAGGTTCCAGGCCAATCATATCTGCAAGGTAACCGGTCAGCGCAATACCGAGTCCGCCTGCACCAACA
>DAOVRB010000058.1 GCA_030628325.1 Methanomicrobiaceae archaeon
CTCCTGTCAGTATTGGGATTAGGACTGCCTCTTGCCGGCCCGTAGGGAACGGTTACAGGGAGGTTTGGCCCGTTGATCATCATCCTGCGAATTCCTTTTACCTGAACAACTGCGTTTAGAAAACGTTCAGCCGTTACCGGTTTTAGCATGCGGAGAGGAACCACCCTGCACTGGGGATATGTAATATCTGACATTAGTTATTCAAATTATAATATAATCAAACTCCTTTCGCGATCTCCTGGATCGGTTTGGAGAATACATCAATCTGACCGTAGGTATCTCCCATAATCTTGGAAGTGCCCTCTGGTGTGAACATCTGGGTACCTGCATCAAGTGCAGCTGCTGCAACCACACAAGGAATTGCCACACCTGCAGCGTGTCTCGTCACAACGTGGTTACCGTTAAAGATACCTGGTCCACCGCCACCATAGATTGAGTGACTGAAGAAGGAGAAACCAACTGCAGTTCCCATCACACGGCCGTAGTCACAGCCAGGGAGACCGGTTTCGTGCTCAAGCAGATCGTTGAAGTACAGGAGTGTTGATGAAACTGCCTGTGCGAAACGCCCTGCACCACAGTTGACCATGGTGGCTGCCATTGTACCTGCTGCTGTGTATGCATTCCAGAGCATCGGGTCCTTGGTATCATAAAACTGGAAGTATCCGCCCTTCTTACCGGGTGTAATGACTCCGTCCTCAATTGCACGCTCAACAAGTGACTGGACAACAGTACCGATGGTACCGGTTGCACCGTTTGCCTTTACAAGATCATAGACAAGGTTGTTGGCGTTTAAGCCCTGGTATGCGTACAGAAGAAGTTGTGCACGCTCAAACGGACCGATTGCCGCACCCATCTCAAATTCTCCGGCCTGTTCTAAAGTTGCAGACAGTGCCGCACCCTGCATTGCATTACGCTGCGTAATCATAACAGTGTGGTTAACCGGGATGTTACGGAGAGCATATCCAAGACCTTCGTTGTTCTGTGGGATGTTCAGTATGGATGTAACTCCTGCACCTGACATATCCACGGTATGTGGATATCCACCCCAGCATGCCGCCTTGACCATTGAACCGTCAAATGCATCAATGTCAAACTGGTCAATAAGTGCATAGGTGGTTGCGGATGCAACAGCAGTGATTGCCGCATCATAGGTAGATGCTGCCTCAAGACGTACCTTTGGTACTTCAACGAGAATCAGCTGACCGCCGTTGAACTCCTTAATCTCGGTGTCGCCTTCTTCAACTTCAACCATTTCCTTAATCTTTGCAATGATCGCATCCTTGTTTGCAACAATATCAAGGTCAAGTTCACGGCCAAGGATCTGTCCTTTGCCTACTTTCCCGGCTCTCAAACCTTTTTCCATACCACCAAGGTTAACTGAAATAGTCCTCTTTGTGAGGTCAATAATTTTCCTGGTTGCAGGGTTTACAAGCGGGCTGATCTTATCAAGAGCAACACCACTTTTCAGAAGTTTGCCCTCATCATCATATAGATCGATTGTGTCGGAATATTT
Source organism: Methanomicrobiaceae archaeon (assembly GCA_030628325.1). Classification (GTDB taxonomy): domain Archaea; phylum Halobacteriota; class Methanomicrobia; order Methanomicrobiales; family Methanomicrobiaceae; genus DAOVRB01. Next base: position 1,514 of record DAOVRB010000058.1, read on the forward strand.
TGCCATAATTTCCTCCGTTTTTCCATTTTGTGCAATGCATTTCATTTACTGAATACTGACTGGTCCTAAAACCTGTCGAAATCTGATATATACATCACTACTGCACGTCCCCGCATGGGACAAATGAATACTCTTATATCTCAGAATATAAGCATTCCTAATGAGATGTTATATATGATATATAAAATAAAAAAAGATCCGGGACATATTACGCCATTTGGAAAGCATTTCGAACAAATTAGTATATCGTGTGAAATAATATACACATACGTATTACGACTTATGAAGATATCCGGATTGGTAGAGAAATACGGGTGCGCTTTAATGGGTTTATAAACTGCAGATCTCTTTACAGATCTTTTTTCAGATATTTGCAGCCGGAGATGAATTGCACTCACAGCATAATAACAATAATAATATTAATATGAGATCTGATCGAAAAAAAGAATTTAGTATTTCATGTACAGCTGACCGTAGATGGTCACACCCTTCTTCTTAGGATGCCGTTCGCCCATATCTCCCTCATATAGTGCAAACCTGCCACTTACGCCATCAACTTCAAGATCTACATCTTTACGATACTGGTACCCTGGCATCATGACTTCAATATCACCGAAGACATAGATTTCACCTTTTACCATCTGGCCACCGACACGGCTCTTGGCATCGCCTTTTACGACGATTTTGCCGCCTTCCGCGTGGGTGCCTACGTGAACATCCACATCTCCGCCGATGATAATCTCTCCGCCACGCATGAATGTACCGATATCGCTGCCGCCGTTGCCTGAGACACGGATTACTCCGCCCCTCATACCACGCCAGTCGCCACGATATGCCGCACCAAGATAGTTGCCTGCATTCCCGTTGACTATCAGTTCACCACCGGTCATAGCCAGACCAGAGAAGGCATCAACATCACCGTTAACAGTAAGTTTTCCGCCCTGCATCCAGGCCCCGGCATACATATCGGTGGAACCGTTTACCACGACTTCACCGGCAGTCATCTTCATACCGATATATTTCACACGGGAGATATCACCGTCAATTACGATCTTCGTATCGGCAGCTGTTGCACCGGAATCCCCGGATACCTCAAAGAACTCTCCAAGTGTCAGCTGGTCTGTGCCCATAAACACATGGAGTGCCTTTATCTCATCCAGAGATTTCCCGGCAAATACATCAGGTTTGATGTTGTCTGCCTCAAGGAGAAGAGAGGGTTTTTGAATAGGATTTAGAGTAATTATTGCCATTTCTCTTTCACCTCACTTTGTTGCATCGACCTCAATCACATACGGGTTCGGAGTATAGTGATGTGCGGAAACCCCGTAGTTATTCTCTGTCACTGTGTAATACTTCTTAAACTTCTCAGAGATATCATGCTGAACCTGTGCATTCTCATTGGTTTTGCAATTGACCCAGAAAGTGCGCTTGTTACCGTTGCTGACAATCTCACCGTCTTTGACAATCTGTTCACCACCCTTAATAAGAGTGTGTGCATTACCGAATGCCTGTTCAATCAACTCCGGATCATCTGCCGTCTCGGGGTTGTATGGATATACCACAACATCACCCTCAAGACCGGGTTTGAGTGAACCAAACATATGACTGAGACCAAGCGCCTTTGCACACCCTGCACGGGTCATCATGGCAAGTTCATACAGTGAAATCTCCTTATCAAGTTCACCGATATAACATGCATTACGGACCTTATCACCATACTTCGCGTCCTCAAGGAGTGCGTCACGTGCTTTTAAGCTCATGAGCCATTTCCACACACGCGGGTACCTGTACAGAGGACCTGCATTGGGTGCATCTGTGGTAATGAAACAGCGCATAGGATCTTTTGCCATAAGTGCAAGTTCAACACCGACCGCCCACTGAGCAACTGCAATGAATGTGTTCTTTCCATAGATGAAAGGAACAATACCTGCTGCAGTCTCAAGCTCCACATCAGAGTTTACCCATTTAAGGTTGTTCATATGAGAGAGATGGTGCTCAAACGGACCATCGGCTGTCATTGTAGTGGTCTCATCAAGTGTGACAATACCCGTATCAAAGGTAATATTGTCAACAGAGTTTACGTAATTCATAATCTCTTTTGATGCAGACGCAAAGCCCTTTGATGTGTATGATTCTCCACCATATGAGTGGAACTGAAGATGCGTATTGTGCAGGACCTGATCACGGCCGAAATCACCCTTTGGTTTGTAGCCCTCTGCAAGTTTCAGGGTCTCGAGAGTGATCCCGTAATTGCCGGGTTGACCAAGGCTGTTGCCGTGCATGTGCATACAGTGCGGCAGACCGAGGTATTCGTTTGCCTCAATTAAGCCCTTGATGATCTGGGCCGGGGTAATATCGAAGTATGGAACAACATCATGAATTGTCTCACAGTTCAGACCCCATCCCCAGGCTTCAGTTCCGCCGGGATTGACATTCTTAATACCAAACCCTTTGGTCATCCGTAACAGCCAGGCAATGTATGCGGCAGTGTTCTCAATTTCATTGTTCTTGAGGTACTCAAGAACAAACCAGTTGTTGCCAAAGACAGGCAGTGCACCCTCATCGATGATAGGGGTATCACGCATCTCTTCATGAGTGTGGCGTGCAAGCAGAGGAGGCATTGCTGCTTCCAGTGCAAAACCATATCCCATCTTTGCATAAGTATATGCAGTCCGGAGAACTGTCGGAACAGAGTGTCCTCCGCCCATCCTCATGACACCCTTACCGGGGGTTGCATTAAATAGCTTGTCTTCAGGTCTGAAATTACGGCCGACATTAACCTTTGGCCCTGCTATGTGGGCATGAATATCCACACCAGCAGCCATTACTGTCATGCCTTTTGCATCGATTACGGTAGCATTGGTACCGACATCAGATGCATCCACCATCTTACCGTTTCTGACTGCAACATCAACCATATCCCCGTTAATTCCAAGGACAGGATCATATACAAATCCGTTTTTTACGAGAAATTCTGCCATTCTTCAGGCCTCCTTAATCTCTCTTACGCGATCAAGAACTTTCTTTAAGAACTCTTCGTCAGTAAGCATACCCTCAGGTGGATCTACGACTTTGCGGGTCTCAATCGGAACATTGTCCATACGATATGCACACCCGCCAACTTCAATACCCACAAACGCCACAGGCACATGGACCTTGCAGACCGCTGTTGTCGGGGTGATGTGCGGATCAATACAGACTGACGGAAGATTTGCAATCTTCTTAACAGACTCGTTCGGGAAGTGTGCACCCGGGTCACTGCCAAGACTGAAAAATGAGTCAACCTCGTCTCTCATAAGCAGATCATTTGCTGAAGTTTCGCCGGGATTGTAGCGTGCAAAACCACGTGTAAGATCAACACAGAACGGGAATCCGAACTGCCATCCCCATACCTGACCGGAACCGGTTACGTTATAGTGACCACGCATAGGCATAATGGCCGCCTTTGTGTAATCATTCAGATCACGGGTAACTGCGATTGCAATGTCAATGTTGTGGTTCTTTCCAAGGGAGTGTGTTACACCCATTCCAAAGAAAATTACACTAAACCGCCCTTCTTTGAGCGTATCAGCCACTTCATAGATCTTCTCTTTGGGAATGCCTGCGACCACATCAGGGAGCTTCTCACCACGGAACGCAACACGGATTGCACTCAGAAGTTCGTAGTCTCTGCCCTGCTCCAGCTGGAGGTGTATATCTGCAGTCTTTGCTGTATCTGTACAGCGTGGGTCTACTACAACCATCTTGCGGCTCTTGGCACCTTTACCAGTGAAGAAACCACGCGGGAAGATTGAGTAACGTGACATATGACGCGGGTGTGCGTGTGCCGGGTTGCATCCCCAGAATACAACACGATCAGCACGATTCTTAATTTCACCAAGAGTACAGCCTGGAACACCGACATCCTGCACAGCGATCAGTGTCGAACCGTGACAGACTGTTGCAGTATTGTCCATGACAGCACCCACAACCTCTCCAAGTTCTGAACCAACACCCTGTGCTTCACAGTTTGTGGAACTCCATCCATACATGAGCGGCTTTTTAGATTCTGCAAACATTTTTGCGGTGTAATCAACTGCCTCATCATAGGAGATATCCTTCCAGGTGCCGTCTTCCTGACGCCTGCGTGGACGGGTAATTCTGTCACTGGCCTGTGCATGGAGAAATTTTGCTGCACCGATTGCACATGCATTATATACTTCAAGTATCTCTTTGCCGTCATCACTCAGGCTGACCTCAAGGTCATCACAGAGTGTGCCGCAGAACGGACAGACGACATCTGTTACAATCTTTGACATTACTCCTCACCACCCAGACATTCACTCTCAATCAGTTCAATTGAACCCAGAACCTGTTCGCCTTCTTTGGCACCGGCCACTGAAATGGGTGTGCCCTTGAATGTGGGCATACCCATTGAATAGGTGTTGGGGTCCACGAGCATGTTTGCCCATGGTCCCATTGGAATCCAGCCCAGGCCCGGGTGCGGGCCCTGAGTTGCCTCAATGGCCTTTACCACAACAGTTCCAAATTCACTGGTCACGCGGACATTTGTATTCCGCCAGACACCCAGTTTTTTGAAATCCTCTGAATCCATCTCGATAATCCCGCAGGCGTCACGGTAAGCGGGTTTTTCCTTCCCGTGTTCCATTGAAACGCCCTGCTGGATTGTACGACCTGTAATCAGGTTTAGTTTTATTTCTGGCACAACCTCATCTCCGCTTATTTCTCAAACTCCTTAAGTGGGCTTGGACCAAGCTCAGTGATGGTATTTACAACATCTGTCATGACCTCACCCCATTTCACACCCTCAGATGCAGAAACGAAGGTCATTCTGAGCCTGTTGTCATTAAGGCCAATATTTTTAAGGATGTTCTTTACAAGGAACATACGTTTTGCACACTTAAAGTTGCCCTCGAGATAGTGGCAGTCACCAAAGTGACACCCGGAAACAAGGACACCATCGGCGCCATCCTGAAACGCCTTCATAATGAAGAGCGGATCCACACGACCTGTACACATTACACGGACTGCACGGACATCAGTAGGATACTGTACACGTGCACCACCTGCAAGATCTGCTCCTGCATAGGAACACCAGTTACAGATGATTGCGATAATCTTTGGTTTCCATTCGTCTGACATCACTCTTCACCTCCAATGAGGAATGCATCTATCTGGCTAA
>DAOVRB010000311.1 GCA_030628325.1 Methanomicrobiaceae archaeon
AGAACCTCAGAATAAAACACGTGAGACGGTCAGGGAAGCAGCGGCAAAGGCAGGAGATCTCTCTGTCCTCTCAGATACAGACATTGATGTAATCGGGCTTGCCCTGGAACTGGGAGCAGAGGTGGTAAGTGACGATTTTGCCGTCCAGAATGTTGCCCGGCACCTCAGCCTTAATGTAAAATCAATTATGCAGAAAAAAGCAAAAAAACGCCGCTGGAAGTACAGATGCAGCGGATGCGGCAGGTTTGGGAATGCACCGGGGATTTGTGATGTCTGTGGTGCTGAGTTTAAACGAAAGCTTAAATAGATACGGATAAACCTTTTTTCATGTCATCTTTAAAAGAGCTTATCACAAAGGCAAAGCTGCTCCACTCAGAAGGACACAACCCGAGCCAGATTGCCGATGAGCTGAGCCTGTCTATGGAGACAGTTACATGGCTCCTGACACAGCAGAAAGGCAGAACAGAGGCACCGAAAGATGTCCATATTGACTGGACGGCCGTATCTGCCCATGCCGATATGCTCTCTGAAATATCTCACATGATGCTCATGCGGTATTATTATACCCAGCTGAAAAGAGAGAATCCCAGTGAAGATTCTGTTGTTAAACCCACAGTCATCATCGGTATCGCTCAGTCGGGAATACCTCTTGCCACTCTGATGGCAGCAGAAGAGGAGTGCATGCTGACCATGTACCACCCGAAAAAACATGCTTTTGGTGAGAACCCGGTGGGCTCAGTGAGCGGTTGTTTTGCACCGGTTACCGGAGAGCAATGCCTGATTGTAGATGACGTTATAACATCAGGAAACACCATTACAGAGACTGTGAAATACCTGAGAGGACACGGTGCAATACCGGTAGGGATCTGCGTGCTCTTTGACAAGCAGGGTATCAGGGAAGTGGATGGTATTCCGGTACACTCGCTTTTTAAGATTTCAAGGATCGACTGAAAAATTACAATATCTTTTTTATCTCGCGGGGGTGAAGAGGGCAGAGCGAAACGTCTCCGTCCTTCAGGGGAGACTGATTCACCGGTCAGTTCTGTAAAACATTTCACCTGCCCGTTCTGCAACAGTCCCCCTTCTCTTCGCACTGTAATTAACTGCCATACCAAAGATATCTGCAGTCTCCCGCAAAATTCATCTCTGAGGTACAATAAACCGGAGACATTCCACGCCTGTTTCCATGCACTCATCGAATAATACTTATAGAACTTCTACTCCATTTTTATGACAGAAAGGAGTATCAATCTATGTTAGGGGGACAACCAGTAATAATTTTACGCGATAATGTGGACGTTACACGCGGGCAGGAAGCCCAGCGTTCCAACATTATGGCATCAATGGCAATTGCAAGCGCTGTCAGAACAACACTCGGGCCACGGGGAATGGACAAAATGCTTGTCAGCCCGTCGGGGGATGTTGTCATCACCAATGATGGCGCAACTATCCTGCACGAGATCTCAGTCCAGCATCCTGCAGCAAAGATGGTCGTTACAGTTGCAGAAACACAGGACGAGGAAGTGGGCGATGGCACAACTACTGCATGCATTCTTATCGGTTCACTCATGGAGGAGGCAGGCAGGCTTCTTGATAAGAAGATCCATCCGACAGTGGTAGCAAAAGGTTACCACCTTGCCATGATAAAAGCCCTTGAAATCCTCAATGATCTCTCAATAAAAGTCGATGCAGATGACCACGAAACTCTGAAGAAAGCCGCAAAGACGGCTGTCACCGGCAAGTCCATTGAGGGTGTAAAAGAGAAGATCACCGACATTATCGTTGAGGCAGTCACTACAGTTGCAGAGCACCGCGAGGACGGTTCAGTCATTGTAGATGAGGATGACATCCAGATCAAGACAATGATCGGCGACCACATGGAAGATGCCGAACTTGTTAAAGGTTTTTTGATTGACAAGACACGCGTGGACGCCGGTATGCCAAAGAAGGTCGAGAATGCAAAGATCGCACTTCTTGCACTCCCACTTGAGATCACAAAGACACAGGTAAACGCAAAGATTAAGATCACCTCATCTGAACAGATGGAGGCATTCTCTGAGCAGGAACGTGAGACTCTCAGGAGCCTTGCCGGGACAATCGCTGCAAAGGGTGCAAATGTTGTGCTCTGCCAGAAAGGCATTGCAGACGCTGTCCAGTACTATCTCTCACACGAGGGTATTCTTGCAATCCAGGATGTCCCCGAGAAGGAGATGAAGATATTTGCACGTGCTGTGGACGGCACAATTGTCAACAAACCCGAAGAACTTGAAGAAAGCGTGCTCGGAACAGCAGAGCTCGTTGAGGAGATGAAGGACATCAAGATCACACAGATCTCAGGCTGCAAAAATACAAAGACTGTCAGCATCCTCCTGAAAGGCAGCAGCCAGATCTTTGTTGATGAACTTGAGCGTGCAGTCTATGACGCAACAAGAGTTGTGCAGGACCTACTCGAGGACAGCAAGTACGTCGTCGGCGGTGGCGCAATCGATACCGAACTTATGCTCCAGCTCCACGATTATGCATCAACTGTCAGCGGACGCACACAGCTTGCAATTGAAGCATTTGCAAGAGTCTTTGAAGCAATTCCA
>DAOVRB010000295.1 GCA_030628325.1 Methanomicrobiaceae archaeon
ACATTCCACTATGGTTTCCTCCTGATGCTGTGCGGGTTTGGAGCCCTTGTGTATAAATTCCATAAAGAGCACCGTGCAGAATATCTCTTTGTAATTGTCTGGTCTTTTGTTATGCTTCTCTCAACCTGGCAGCATATCAGGTATGAGTATTATCTTGGAGCGAATATTTGCCTCCTGTCGGCCTTCTTTATCGGGTCTGCCATTGATTTCGGCTGGAAAGAGATTTCAGCGCTTTCTTTGACTGCTAAACCTGAAAAAACAGAAACCTCTCTTAAGGCAGAACCAAAGAAAAAAGAGAAAGTCAGTGGTAAAACAAAGTCAAAGTCAAAATCAGGAGATGTGGGAAAAACAGCTGTAAAAACTCATGGTCCAAATTATATAAAAATATTCCCTGCTGTAGCAGGTATAGTATTTGCATTACTCTTTGTCTGGACTTCAGCCGGCACTGATCTTTACCTTGGTAAACAGATGGGATACGGAGGAATGACTCCTGACTGGAGAGAGTCCCTTGAATGGATGGGAAATAATACGCCTGAGACTGGTGTTGACTATTATGCGGTATATGATTTTAACGAAAGGGAGACTTATGAGTATCCTTTAGAATCCTATGGCGTTATGACATGGTGGGACTACGGTCACTGGATCACTTTCATCTCAAAGCGTATACCAAATTCAAATCCTTTCCAGCATGGTGTGTCAGGTCCGAACGGAGCAGCAGCATTCTTCATTCAGCAGAATGAGGCTGACTCATCCAGAATTCTTGATAATCTCGGCACAAAGTATGTGATCACTGATATTGAGATGGATGACGGAAAGTTCTGGGCAATGGCGACATGGTATAATGATACGGTCCAGGCTTCACCATATACAAAAGTCCTGCTACACAAAGATTCAGGAAATACGTATAATACCGTCCGGCTGAGACAGAATAACTATTACCAGACCATGATCTCGCGCCTGCATAACTTTGACGGTTCAATGACTGAGCCGGGCAAGGTATTCCTTGTGGAATACATGGATTCTGATCTTGCAGAATCTTCATACCCGGTTATTATCGGAGCAAAGGAGATGGGTGCAGCCGAAGCACAGGCAGGCGCTGATGAATATAATAAGAATTCACAACCAGGAAAGCATGCTCTTGTACTGAGTTCCAGTCTCTTAGCACCTGTAGCAAAAGTGCCTGCACTTCAGAACTATCGTCTGATTCATGAGTCCCCGACAAATGTGATCAGCACACCAGGATATGATCTGAAATATGTCAAGGTGTTTGAGTATGTGCCCGGAGCAGAGATCAAAGGTGATGGAACCATTGAGGTCTGCATTGAAACTAACACCGGACGAAAGTTTGTGTACAGGCAGGAAAGTGTAGATGGAGTATTTACTGTTCCATATTCAACTACCGGTAACCCATATGGTGTGAAAACAGAGGGGGACTATAGGATAGTTGAAACCGGGCAGACATTCTCTGTTTCAGAGGATTCAGTTAAGAATGGAGTGAACATAAACTGATCTGCGATGAACTGTTCTGTCATTACCGGAGAGGTCTTCTCACAGCATGAGATGGAGGTGCATGCCGAGTGCGGTGAACGGCTTGATATCGTCCTCTCCGGCGTCCCTGACAAAATACCCGTAATTAAACCTGTGAGAGCGTCAGTTGAAGACTTAGAACTTGTACATCGTCCTCAGCATGTCCGCCTTTTACAGGAATTCTCGCGGGGCAGACATTTTATTGACTCTGATACGTACATTACGCCCGAATCATTTAATGCTGCCCTTTATGCGGCAGGCTCTGCAATTCATGCGGTGGAGCGTGCTCTTGACGGGGAACACTGTTTTGCTCTGGTACGGCCTCCTGGTCATCATGCGGAGCCGGACCGTGCAATGGGATTTTGCCTCTTTAACAATGTAGCAATTGCTGTAAAGAGAGCTATAAAAAGAGATTATGTATCCCGGGTGGCTGTGCTTGACTGGGATTTACATCACGGAAACGGGACGCAGAATATCTTTTACAACAATGACAATGTCCTCTTCTGTTCCATTCATGAGTGTGGATCATTCCCGCGCACCGGATGGATTGATGAAGTGGGTAGTGGTTCTGCGAGAGGTTATACACTTAATGCACCATTACGTGCAGGTGCATCCATTGATGACTATACTCTTATCTTTGAAGAAGTATTTTCACCTGTAATAGAACGGTTTTCTCCTGATATTATTGTAATTTCTGCCGGTCAGGATCCGTTATATGATGATCTTAAGGGTAATATGAACCTTAAACCGGAAGATTTTGGAGTGCTGACTGAAATAATGGCAGAAATTACCGATCAGCCCCTTGCAATGGTTCTGGAGGGGGGATACGGTCCCTCGCACGGTCTTGCAGTTTCAAACATATTTGGCGCTCTTTTAGGGAGGCATTACGAAAGGGATACAGAACTTGCCCGCCCGAGTACACACTATCTGGTGGAGAAACTGAAAAAAGTGCAGCTGTAGTCTGTATGGTTTTAATCAGGGGTCTTAGTTATTGTTGGGAAATGCGATTTACATTGGTTATTTTTAAAAACGTGCATGACGCCTGAGCGTCAGGCACTGTTGAATAAAACTGTGAGTCTCATTTTTATGGGAATACGTTCGGAACTCTATTGAAAAAACCAGACTTTTTACTAAAATTATGGTTTTTGATTATAATATCTGCAATACTCATTTATGCAGCATTCTTTGCA
>DAOVRB010000322.1 GCA_030628325.1 Methanomicrobiaceae archaeon
AAAAGTAAGTCAAAAAAGATTATTATTATTATTATTAATATTACCCTTTACGAATCCTGAGATCAGCCCTGATCATAAGTTTGCACCTGCCGTCACAAAATACCCTGATCATTCCTCCGCTTTCCGAGACTGTTACACCAATAACAGGGATATCCCTTGTGAGTGCCGCGGTTGCCCGGTGCCTGCCGCCCAGACCGCCCGGAAGATCGATCCTGGATGAATTTACATCAAGATACCGGCCGGCAGCGAGAATGATACCTTTTGGAGAGACTACAAAAACACCATCGAGCTGGGCAAATTCTTTCACACTCTCCCAGTTGTCTTTTTGCCTGATATCACAGTCTTCAATGTCCTGTCCGCGGTAGGGATTGATGATTGCCTGATGTGAATGCCTGAAGATCTCATCTTTATCACCGATGATGAATGCTGTGCCTACATTTCTGCCTTCACGGCCCTCGACTGCGATATCCATCGCAATTGTAAGAACTGCTGTCATTACCTCCCTTGGGACGATACTGTCAAACTCCCGTACACTAATGAAGTTCTGCCCTTCCCGGATATCATAGATGAGAATGGCATATGGGAATACACCGATAACCTTTCCTTCCTCAAAGTTCTGTGAGAGATAGATCTGCACTGCGGCGTCATGGAGGTGTCGTTCAGACACCTCAAGAATGTCGTGCATGGTGAGGTCTTTTAACACATCGAGCTGCAGGTCTTCCACCCAGATAACGGGGATCTCTGATCTGAATTCGAATGGTTTAAGAAACGAGACAATGGCTCTGGCACCTGTTTTTTTTGCGAGCTCTCTTGCTGTTTCCATCATCACGTTATCTGTCACTTACAAAAACTCCTTTATCATAAGAGGGATTTCTGATGGTTTTCCCGCGACAGGGACACCCATTTTCTTTAGCCGGCTAATCTTGGACTTTGCATCACCCTCTCCGCCCTCGACAATCGCACCGGCATGTCCCATTCTCTTTTCAGGTGGTGCGGAGATTCCGGCGATATAAGATACGATTGGAAGGTCTGTTGATAATGCACCCTCTTCTTCGAGGTTCCCTCCCACTTCGCCTATGAGGACAACTGCATCTGTCTGCGGGTCTGTCTCAAATCTCTGCAGCACGTCTGTGAAGGTCTCACCGATGACCGGGTCGCCTCCTATGCCAACAACTGTGCTCTGCCCGATTCCTTCACGTGTAAGTTCACTTATGACTTCATATGTGAGTGTCCCGCTCCTTGAAATTACGCCCACATTTCCGCGTAGTGCCAGATGTGGTGGCATAATTCCCAGTTTGAGTTCACCTGGTGAAAGTATCCCCGGACAGTTGGGGCCGATTACACTGCACCCCTCAAGTTTTGCATAAGAGACTGCTTTCATGGTGTCGTGTACCGGGATATGCTCGGTAATTGCCACTACAAGTTCAATACCTGCATTTGCTGCTTCCATAACAGAATCACATGCTGCACCGCCCGGTACAAAGAGTACACTTGTGCTGGCATCATGGCTGGCAAGTGCATCTTTTACTGTATTGTACACCGGAACTCCGTGGATTTCCTGTCCACCCTTTCCGGGCGTTACACCCGCAACGACACCGCGGCCTCCGACTTCCTGTGCATATTCGTTCATCAGGCTGATGTGGAATGCTCCCTGTTTTCCGGTTGCGCCCTGAACGATGACGCCTGTATTTCTGTCTCCGTAGATCATTGTGCCGCCTCCACTGCTTCACGGACCGCTTCTTCCATGGTATCAGGCATCCTATACCCGTGTTTGTTTAACAGTTTTTTCCCTTCTGTTTCATTTGTACCTGCAAGGCGGACAATCACGGGCTGGTCGATACCGGCGTTGATGATACCCTGTGCAACTTCATCGCACCGTGTTATGCCCCCAAGGAGGTTTACTACAATTACTTTTACTGAAGGCATACCTGCAACCAGTTTCACTGCGAGTGTCACTCTCTTCTGATCCGCACCGCCACCGACATCAAGGAAATTCGCAGCCTTTCCGTTATAGTGCCCGATTAAGTCCAGTGTGGACATGGTAAGGCCGGCACCGTTTCCTATCACTCCGATTGTGCCGTCCAGTTCAACGTAGGAAAATCCGTGTATTTCGGCTTCGCGTTCCCTCTCTGTCAGGTCACGGTTTACTGTAATTCCCTGTCTTGCAAGGGCGTTGTCATCGATGATGAGTTTTGCATCAGCGGCATAGACCCCTTTTTCTGTTGAGACAAGGGGGTTTATTTCTGCAAGAAGTGCATCCTTTTTGCAGAAGGCGTGATACAGCCTGTTTATAATCTCTCCAAGTTCTTTTGGTGCATCTCTGAGGAGTTCTCTGATCATGAACGGTGGGATATCTGTAAGGAGCGGTGTAATTGAGACTTTCCTGATGGCATCCTGATCTTCTGTTGCAGCCTGTTCAATATCCACACCGCCTGCGTCGGCAAAGAGTATCATCGGCTGTTTGCGTGAGCGGTCGATTGTTATGCTCACATAATATTCGTGAATTATCGGGAGTTTC
>DAOVRB010000299.1 GCA_030628325.1 Methanomicrobiaceae archaeon
AAACCTTGATTCAGTCCTTGCTTCAGTAAACAGAGACCCGTTTGTCGGAGCGGCTATAGCAGAGAGAAGAGGCCTGAGGATTGTAAAGCAGGAACCCTGGGAATGCCTGCTCTCTTATTTGTGTGCCCAGAATGCAGGTATTCCGTTTATCGGGCGGATGATTGAGAATCTCTCAAAAATGTGCGGCAAAAAACTGGATGGTCCGGGGGGTTTAAAATATTATGCATTTCCCACACCTGAGGCACTGATCTTATCCGGTCAGGATGCAGTCAGTTGCTGTTCAACCGGGTACCGTGCCGGTTACATTTACGAAACGGCAGGGCAGATCTCTGATGACTCCGGGTGGGCTGAGAGAATCCGGAGGATGGATTATGAGGATGCCCGTAACAGATTGATGGAATATAAGGGCGTCGGTCCAAAAGTGGCCGACTGCGTCCTTCTTTTTTCTTTTGGTAAATATGAGGCTTTCCCTGTTGATGTCTGGATCAGGAGGATTATGTACAGGCATTATCTCCCGGGTGATGAATCAAAAACACTTACTAAAAAAGAATATGATCGGATCAGATTGTTCGGTCAGGGTTATTTTGGCAGTTATGCCGGATATGCACAGGAATATCTGTTTGCTGACCGGGAGTGAAAATATTTGTGTCTGTTCACCCCATTGTCCTATCAGGGGAACCCCCTGAAGCACTGCCTCAGTTTATCCGACAGAAATGATTTTGTTTTTGGCTTTAATCTGCCATTTGTGCCCCGTACGAAACCATCTGACGATAAATTCAGGTGCTGCATCAGACACCGTGAAGAGTCGCCAGATTCCTTCTCACTCAATCATCACAAATTCGTTCTTATCAACGCCACACCGCGGGCAGACCCAGGTGTCGGGCAGGTCATCAAACGGGGTGTCCGCTCTGATATTCTGGGTCTGATCCCCGATCGCAGGGAGATAAATATACCCACATTTCGTGCACTTGTACTGTTTCATGATCCTGAGATTGCCGGCAGGGAATATATGTGTTTGGAGGAGTGGAAGAGAAGAATTGAGCAGGAGCTTTCTGAAAGGAGAAGATAGTTCTTCATTGTCCGCAGCCTGCGGAGCGGGCTCTGAAGTATTTACAGAGGAATGCCTGTCTGCTGGTCGTGAGTAAAAAAATATTGTTTGTATTATTCTGGTCTACGTTCCAATATCCCAGCTGTTCATGTAGAGTTCCTGTTCATCTGTGAGAGTGTCGATTTCAACACCAAGTGAAGAGAGTTTGAGTGATGCGACTGTGATATCGATCTCTGTCGGCACCTCATAGACACCACCCACAAGTGACGGGCCTGTTTCGTTGATGTACTCTGTACAGAGTGACTGAAGTGCAAATGAGAGGTCCATGACTTCGATCGGGTGACCCATACCTTTAGGTGTGGCGAGATTTACAAGACGTCCTTCGGCAAGGACGTGAATTGCATTTCCGTTTATGACATATGTATCAATTCCGTCACGGTGTTCAGCACCTTCTTTGTGCTCTTCAAGCCATGGTATGTCTATTTCGACGTTGAAGTGACCGGCGTTTGAGAGTATGGCGCCGTTTTTCATAGCAAGGAAATGTCTTCCGGTCAGGATTGATGTGTTGCCTGTGGTTGTGACAAAAATATCACCAATCTTTGCTGCCTCTTCCATTGACATGATGTGGTACCCATCCATATGGGCTTCAAGTGCACGTCTCGGGTCGATCTCAGTTACAATTACTTTTGCACCAAGACCGTGTGCCATCTTTGCAAGGCCTCTGCCACAGTAGCCGTAGCCTGCGACGACAAAGTATTTTCCGCCGATGAGTGCGTTTGTCGTCACCATAATTGATGAAAGTGCACTCTCACCAGTGCCATGGACGTTGTCAAAGCATCTTTTCATCGGTGTGTCGTTGACAGCGATTACCGGGAATTTCAGTTCACCGTCATTTGCCATTGCCCGCAGGCGGTGGATACCGGTTGTCGTCTCCTCACATCCGCCGGTGATATTGTCGAGCTGTTCTCTGCGTTCGGTGTGGAGACGGTGGATTAAGTCCATACCGTCATCAATTGTAATTGTCGGGTTTGCATCCAGCACTTTGTCGATGTCTTCATAATATTCAGAGACACTGCAGGCACGTTTTGCAAAGCAGTGCACACCTTTTACCAGGTCAAGTGCTGTTGCAACATCGTCCTGTGTGGAAAGGGGGTTACAGCCCGTGATGTACACCTCTGCACCTGCGACGGCGAGAGTCTCTACGAGAACTGCGGTTTTGGCCTCAACATGCAGTGCCATGCCGACAGTGACTCCTGTCAGAGGTTTTTCTGCCTCAAATATTTTCCTGATTGCACCAAGAACCGGCATATACTGCCGTGCCCATCCCATCTTTAGTTTACCTGATTCCATATCTTCACCAGTTTCTGTGATTATAGTCGAAAACCAAACAGGAATGTTTGGTTTTCTCGTTATGTTGCCAAACGTTTATTGCCATGAAAATGGCAGGTGCCACTTTCATGTGTAATTATTATTCTCATATTATCTGTTACCGGTTAGTAATTGTATTTTATGGAATGGCACTCAAAGTCTCTTTAGCATTCTATCGGTGACATATGAAAGATCTGGATAAAATATCAAAAGCTCACCAGTTTACGGAATCTGTAATCCGTGAGATGACGAGACTCTCGCTGGAACATGATGCAATTAAC
>DAOVRB010000026.1 GCA_030628325.1 Methanomicrobiaceae archaeon
AAAGAACCTAACTATTTGTCCTAATGCTGATATGGGGATTCGAACCCCAGTCGTAGGAGTGAGAGTCCTACATGATTGGCCGGACTACACTATATCAGCAAGAATTGTGCCTACATCTATTAGTGAACTGAATACTTAAACGTACTCATTTTATGCCGCGCAGACGTATCTTCCTGTCATTTTTTCATCTGAATGGCGGTGGAACCTGTCAAATTCAGGTTTTTTGGCAAATAAACATAATCATTTTGTATCCTGTCTGTAAATCACCATAATTATATTGATAATTGTGTTCCATATTAGCCGATTTGACAGACTCCGGTGGAAGTATTCCTTTGACTACTCCTTTGATAGTCACTCATAAGTATCTCCCGCACCCATTATATTTACACAAATGGGCGCCCTTGAAGATCAAATAAAAGAAATTGAGGATGAAATCCGCAATACAAAATATAACAAAGCTACATCCATGCACATTGGCCGCCTGAAAGCGAAACTGGCGAGGATCAAAGACGAAGCTGTTACCCGTGCAATGGCATCCTGTGGTGGGGGAGATGGTTTCTCTGTCAAGAAATCAGGTGACGGAACCATCGTACTTGTCGGTTTTCCATCTGTCGGTAAATCCACACTCTTAAACCAGCTTACTGGAATGAAGAGTGAGACTGCGAGTTATGCCTTTACTACATTAACCGTTGTTCCGGGTGCAATGGAGCACAAAGGAGCAAACATCCAGATCCTTGATATCCCTGGTCTTATTGCAGGTGCTGCAATGGGCAAAGGGCGTGGTAAGGAAGTCATTGCCGTTGTCAGGAGTGCTGATATGATCCTGCTCCTTGGTGATGTGTACAACGAGAAGCATATTGGTGTTCTTATCCGTGAACTCTATAATGCAGGAATCAGGATAAACGAGGAGAAACCGGATATCACAATAAAGAAGTCCGGGAACGGCGGTATCAGGTTCAATAGTGTCGGGAGGACAGGCCTTGATCTTGATGAGGTCAGATCCATTCTGGCAGAAAGTAAGTGCATGAATGCAGATGTGCTGGTACGCGGTGCAGTAACACAGGACGATTTTATCGATGCCATGATAGGCAACAGGGTTTATGTTCCGGCATTCTTTGCTGTAAACAAGGTTGACCTTGTTGATATGGATACACGCAGAGAAATCGAAACTGATGTGACAGAGCGCTTTGGCAGACCGCCTATTATGATCTCGGCATACAGTGGTCTTAATATTGAAGAACTGAAGGATATGATTTATGATCAGCTGAATTTTATCCGGATTTATCTGAAACCGGTGGGAGGCAAAGCTGACATGGAAGAACCCTTAATCATCAGGGAACCTGCGACTATTGAAAGTGTATGTAACAAACTGCACCGTGACTTTGTCGAAAAATTCCGTTATGCAAAAGTATGGGGGCCATCTGTCAAGCACGATGCCCAGCGTGTGGGTCTTCCACATAAAATAAGAGACGGGGACATTCTTACTATTGTCACCCGCCCCTGATCACTTTTTTCAATATTTCCAGCGGAGCTCTGGTCTTTATACCGATTCCTGTATAATGTGTTCTTGAAGCCTCATAGCCCTCTTCTTTGAGGAGTGCAATTACCACGTCAATAGCCGCAGGTGATAGTTTCCAGAGTTTTGAAAGTTTGTGATAGTCATAGAAGGTGGATGTGTCCAGTTCGTCCCGGCAGAATGTAAGCAGACGTTCGATCTGTGCGGACTTCCCGAGTTCCATCTCAGGGAGTTTTACGAGCATTTCATCGATCAGACTCCTGTCACTGATACTGCCAAGCCAGAGAGGGCCTATCGGTTCGAGTGGTGCACCACACTCTTCACAGAACTGCGCTTTAGGGAGCATGCCATTCTGTTCTGTCCTGTACGGGCACTTCATACACTGATGGATATACCCAAGATTCTTCATCGTCTCATCTGCCCGGTTCGCACCGTTTGCAACCCGCAGGTGGAGACGCACAAAGTGTTCTTTTGCAAAACATAAGATGGGTACAACCCCTCTGTCATATTTGACAATCTCTCTGACTACAAAACCTAACAGCACTCTCAGCCCCACTTCACTGTGGTACTCGGTATTCATCGGGCGTGCAAAATATCGTCTCATGCCTGCTTTCAGGTGAGCACCGCAGAGTGGTGCTGTGTCTGTGGCGGTAACAAAGAGGTAATTCTTCGCACTGCCGGCTGCTGCATCAATAAAAGGCGCGGGTGTTCCAAACGGGTCAAGGTCAACAGCGTCAAACCGCCTGCCACTCATAATCACATTGGCATCTGCCTCTGTAACCTCTATCTGACTGGCATATTTTTTTGCATTATATTCAATCAGATCAACTGCATCAGAGTCGCGGTCATTGATTGTTACGCGTATATTACACTCATTTGCAACCCTAAGTCCTCTCACACCGGTTGCACCCATGGTATCAAGATAGTTCTCTGGTTGTATGATGCTCAGGAGGAGCGTTGTTACATCGCGGTTGAGCTCCATCTTTTTGTTGAAGAAGATTGTAGCACTCCCTGGCGGAAAGGCATGGTCCGGGTTCTGTTTCTGGATAAAAAAAGTTGTTTTTCCTTCCCTGATTTCTACAAGATCCATTGCACCAGTTATGTGGTAATTAGATAATCTTATACCTTATCCTGAAGAAGTATTTAGGGTAATATCAGGGCTTGTGGCCTAGTCTGGATAAGGCGTTAGCCTCCTAAGTTAATGATCAGGGGTTCAAATCCCCTCAAGCCCGTTTTTTCCCCTTTTTGAATACATTATTCTGTAATAAATGCGATATTCTGATGCATGGACATCGCCGGATATTTCAGGATTATCCGCCCGGTTAATTCCTTTGTTGCAGGTTTTGCAGTCCTTCTGGGATATGTGATCGCATCAGGGACAATTACACGTGAATCGTTAGTGCTAATCCCGGTTGTGCTGCTTATAACTGCTGCAGGGAACGTGATCAATGACTACTGCGACCGTGGGATTGACAAAATAAACAAACCAAAAAGACCTATCCCCTCTGGCGCTGTGTCACCTGAGGGTGCGCTTGCTTACAGCATTGTTCTTTTTCTCTCCAGCATAGGTATCAGTTATTTTGCAAACACACTATGTTTTGCAATTGCCGTTTTCAACTCATTACTGCTTGTGCTATATGCGTACAGACTGAAGAGCATGCCACTTGTGGGGAACATTGCGGTCTCCTACCTCGCTGCGAGTATCTTTCTCTTTGGAGGTGCACTTGTC
The DNA here is from genome assembly GCA_030628325.1 of Methanomicrobiaceae archaeon. GTDB lineage: Archaea > Halobacteriota > Methanomicrobia > Methanomicrobiales > Methanomicrobiaceae > DAOVRB01. Next base: position 3,246 of record DAOVRB010000026.1, read on the forward strand.
GGTGTTGAAGGTCTCTTCCAGACCCTTGTTGTCGCCGGCATTACCTTCCTTGCCATGCTTGCGCGTGAACTGCTTAAGGATGCCGAGGATGTGGCTGGTGACATAAAGGGCGGTGCAAAAACCCTTCCCATCCTGATAGGTGTCAGAAAAACTGCAATTATGGCGTTTGTTCTTGCGATATCTGCAACTATTCTGAGTTATATGCCGCTGATGCGGTGGTGGGGCGTCCCGTATCTTGTAGCAATATCCATTGCCGATCTAATCATCCTCTCAGGTGCTGCCAGAGGACTTGGCTGTACTTCCCCTGATTGTGTAATTTTATCCGGTGCAACAAAGATAATAAAAGCCGGAATGTTTGTTGCCCTCTTTGTTTTCATTACCTTTGCAATTCTCCTGTAAATCAGACCATGTGAAAAATATTTTTTTTATTTCATTGCACAGGGATGGAATGAAAACTTAATAATGTTATGAAATCAGAGAATTTAATAATGAAGATTTACCGGCACGGTGATAATTACATTGCGCCTAAAGGTGCGTACTTTGAGGGGAATGTCCGTATTTGCGGAAATCTTATTCTGCCGGCTGAAACCCATGTATGGGGCAGGCTGGATGTGGACGGAAACCTTGAACTTGGCCCGAATTCCACTGTCGGGGGCAACGTCACCTGTGGCAGTGCAGTCATTGGAAATGGTGTTAAAATAAAAGGTTCTCTTGAAGTTCTTGAAGATCTCACTGTCTGTGATAAAGCACGCATTGCTTCTTTAAAAGCAGGTGGGAATATAATACTTCGTCCCGGTGTTGTGGTTGGAGATGTCAGCAGTGATGAGACAATATTTGTATACGGGAAAATAAAAAGTGGTAAACTAACCGGACGAAATGTTAAAGTACTTGGGAATTAACTTCGTCAACGGCGTTCTCTTTTTCCAGACCAATTGATGCAATTTCCATTACGGAATTCCAGTTTACAAGTGTCTCGACACATCCGTCTTTTAATGTAATCACACCCATTGCGATGAGGCCAAGTTTATCTGCCATTTCAAGGCCTTCTTTTACCTCCATATGGCAACCCACTCCGATTATTGCCTTTGGCTTATATTTTTTAACCATTCTTTTTATGAGGGTGGAACCAGGACAAATCCATACCCTATATCCCAGATCTTCAAACATACCAATATGAGTGCCTACTTCGCACTTTCCGCATCTCTTACAGACCAGTCCCTCGGGTGTCAGGTTTGCAGGACATTCACAGTTCCTGAGACACTGTGGCAGAAATATTGCCCTCTGGGTTACCGGTATTTCACTGAAATCGCGGGCATTCATGTGATTCCGGAGCCGGATGGAAAATGCAACCAGTTCCTGATCATCAAGGGAAAATAGTTTGCATATGGCTTTTACCATCCCCTCAGTAAGGACGAGACCTGACTTTGTAAGTCTTGGGAAGTAAAAATGTTTCTTCTCAATTGAATAGAACGCAATAAAGACAACTATCAGTGAAAGAAGAAACATCCCGAAATACAGGATAATTGTAATTTCACCGACGATAAATATTAACTGGTTTATGTATGGAAAATCAAAGAACATTTATAGTAATAATTAGTTTTTGAAGGATAAAAATCTCTTCATGGTAGTGAATGACAACCCTTTCTCCTGCCTCACTTTAAAGAAGATGGTTTGCCTTTCAGTGCCCTGTAATAGCTGTTTAGTGTGTAGAGTGCTGCAAGCGGATTGTGCCCTGTCACCCTGTCTTTCACTGCAAGCACTGTGCATGGTGCATCTGAGTATCTCATAAAGAGTGAATCATGCCCGACACACAGACCAAGCATAATGTTGAACTCTGTCTCTGCATCATTGAGCACGAACGCCTGAAACACCGGGTTGCAGATGGACTCTTCTGTTCCGGGTGCAACTTTTTCATCATCTCTGATGCCAATAGTTTCTTTTGGTACACGCCCTGCCTTGCATATGACTGATACCATATCAAATCCTTTTCCTGTAAAGAGGCGTTCGACTATACGTGCTTCTTCCTGTAGACCTGTACAAAACACGAGACCCAGTCGTTTATAACCCATCCTCTCTGCAAACTCAATAGTTTCTTCAATGCGTGTCTTTATGGCCCGGATATGCTCATAACCCAGTTCCTTATTGCCATATCCGGACCCTTCCTGTATGGATGCCTGTTTTGCAAATTCAAGTACATCTCCCTGATATTCATCAAGGCTTTTTTTGAGCAGTTCTGTTTTGTGTGATGTAGGGCAGGCAGGCAGGTCTTTTCCGTCTTTCTTCCTGCAGAGTCTCTCCATCGTCTCATGTGGGCAGCGTGCACACATTGCATGTAATTCCTTCACTAAATATCTCCTCAATTCATTACCTATGGCAGTACCTGAGTTATAGGTCTCTGTTGTGCTAATATTTTTGTAGATTTAGTGTATAAAAACGTGAATGACCGCAGATAAAGCTGACTAATTTAAGAGAGTCTGATTCTGTGTGGTGGTGGACAGATCCCGGTTTTTGCCGCATTTCACTGCGTTTCCAAAAGCCATTTCCACATAGGAATCATTCTGATTCCCGTATCTTCATTATCCCCTGTTGTATCCCTTGTTAAAAGAATCAAATCCTTCGCCTGAGAAAATTCATTTGAAAATTCCAAAAGGCCCTCCTTCTCACGTTTATTTATGTTATCCGAATATGTGACGTTTATGGCTGTCAGGCTGTTGTCCCGGTTTTTTATCACAAAATCCACTTCCTTTTCGCTTCCCGATTTTTTCCAGTAATAGGGAGAATAACCCCTTCTTATAAGTTCAATATAAACCAGATTTTCTGCAAGTTTTCCCTCATCTTTTGAGAAGACAAAGGAGACCGAATTTCTAAGACCATTATCAATGCAATAAATTTTTTTCTGGTTTCTCTCCTGAGTCTTTAATGAGTAGCTGAAATATTTTATTTCAAAGAGAATCTTTGCCATCTCTGCAAAATGTATGTACTCCCGGATTGTGGCATAGTCTAACCCAAAAATATCAGAGAGATTTTTGTACGAATAAACTGATGTAAAATTTGAGAAGAAATATGCCAGAAGTGAGCTTAGTGCCTTCTGATTTCTGATATGCTGAATCCTTACAATATCCCGGTAGACGATACTGTCATAATAAACTTTCAGGTAGTCTTTCTTCAAATCGTCATCATCCTGCAAAGCAACTTGTGGAAAACCTCCGGATTTCAGGTAGTCTTTTAACAGAGTCATTATTTCATACTTTGCGGCGGAAAGACCCACTGCATCTTCCGGAGGAATAAAACCTTTAAAATGCAAATACTCTGAAAAATCAAGCGGGAACACTGAGACCGGAAGGTATCTTCCGCTTATAAGAACCGATAGTTTTGAATCCAGAAGGTATGATGAAGAACCTGAGATTATTATCCGGAATTGCTTTTTGTCATACCATGATTTGACAAGACGTTCCCATCCTTCAATATTCTGAATCTCATCAAGAATTAGCCACACATCACTGTCAGGGTACACTTCTTTTCTGAAAGTATCAATTAAGGTTTCAAGAGGATTCTCAATATTTGAGAGTGCAGGCTCATCACAATTTATAAAAAGAATTTTCTTTGGATTAACACCGCGGTTGGTGATGAGTTCCTCTATTATCTGAAATATCAGGGTTGTTTTTCCAGAACGGCGGACCCCGTTTAAAACAAGAATTTCTTCTGTGTCCAGATATTTCCGGATTTTTTCAAAATATTTCTTCCTGATGATTCCTGTTTCAAATGATTCTTCCCTCCACCATGGGTTCAGAGAAACAAGTAGATCAAGATATTTTGTCATGTGAATTTACTATGAATATAATCCAATATAAACTTATGTTTGGTTGGGCTATAATCATTCTAAATTGCATTTTTGATTTGACTATAATCTCCCTAAATCAGATATTTACCCTGATTCATGTAAGGGTAATATCCGCATAACCTGCATCATCAGGCGCCGGAGTATTTTTCCAGACCCTGAAAGAAGGTGCGGCCACTGTTGTTTCGGGTGTATTTTCAGAAGATTCAGGTGCATCTGGTTTTGTCACCAGTTCTGTCGAATACATAAGATAACAGGTGCTGAAGTGAGTCACACTGGCTTTGACTGTTCGCTGTGCTTTGTTAATCTTAACCGGAAATTTCAGGCACTCTCTGATCTCTCAGACAGGTCATTACCTTCTTTCTTCATGAGGAAAAATGCAATGCAGGCACCTGACAGGGCCAGGGCCGCGACAGGGTAAAAAACAGAGATATAACTCCCCATAGTGTCTCTGATCTCGCCTGCGAGGAGATTGCCTGCCACAGCACCAACCCCGTATGCAGTGTTGATAAGCCCGTAATTCTGCCCGTAATGCCTGATGCCAAAGAAATGTGCTGTTGATGCGGGAGCTATTGCAAGCCACCCGCCAAGGCACATCCAGAGTGCCGAAAAACCAATGATGTAGGGTAGAAGTTCAGCAGAAGACGCTCCGTACAGGAGGAGTAATGCTGCGGAAAAAATTATGAAGAAGCTGATTACTGCAGAGGTGCGTGCACCTGTCCGGTCAACGAGATGCCCGAAAACCGGTCTCCCGATTCCGTTAAATATAGCAAAAATACCAATAAACCATGCGGCAGCTGTTGCATCAAGTGCAAATACTTCCTGTCCGACCGGACTGCAGATCCCGACTGCCATCAGGCCCGTGAAAGTGCTGATAATAAAACAGATCCAGAGACCCCAGAACTCTTTTGTCCGGACCATCTCTGAGCGTTTCATCTGCCGTAGCGGTATGAAATGTGAAACTGTTCTCTTCACAGATGTACCCGGGTTCCAGTCTTTGGGAGGAAATGACAACAGGAGTCCGAGCGGAATGATTAACACGATATAAAGCAGGCCAAAGTATCTGAATGTCGGCAGTACCCCGAATTCTTCAATCCATGAATTTGCGAGTGGTGCTGTGATAAATGGTGAAAGGCCGAACCCGAGGATTGTTGCACCAGTGGCAAAACCTCTCCTGTCAGGAAACCATCTGCCTGCAACCCC
>DAOVRB010000126.1 GCA_030628325.1 Methanomicrobiaceae archaeon
TACATCATCAACAATCTCCGGAACAAACCCAACCGGGGATATGGTGGTGGTCTCAATATATTCATATCCTGAAAAATGGCCTTTGGTTTCATCGCAACGGGCAATTCCAACAGCCGAATGCCTCACTTCAGGGAAGATCATCATAGAAACATTATATCCTTCGTGCGATAAGAGGCCGATTAAAAGGGCACTTTTACTATCACAGTCACCGGCATACACAATAGTCTCTATTGGAAACCCGCCGCCAGTATCAGAGATATTACCCCTGTACGGGATAGACTGTACAAATGCACTAATACATTCAACGTACTCTGTATCAGAGAGATTTCCATCGATTCTGATCTCATTTAACGCAAAACAGAGATTATCATACATCGTAGTCTGTGCAGGATCATATATGAAAGCCCCATAATACTTCATCATCATATCTTCAGGAGATCGTTTTTCAAAGATATGTGCTTCTTTTTTTGCATCCATAGCCCCGAGTATCAGATCGTTTCTTACCGGAATTGTAACTGAATGGTGTACACTCAAATATGTGAAGTTGTTTGTTACATTAATGGTACTATAATCGCCTTTTGGTGAAATAGAGGGATATTCATTATCCCTTACAGAAATGCCGGATATTACAACGAAGAACAAAAACAAGGCGACTGCTATTGCAACTGCAAGCAATATCAGGTATTGCAGACGAATTGTCTTTTTATCTGAATTAAGAGCCATGATGGATGTATTTATAGTAAAACGAAGAGAATGTTAATTTTATTGATTTATAGTTACGAATGTCACTTTTTGAACGGATGTAAATGAAAGTTTTCAAAGAAACTTTCTCGAACACTATCCTTCCCCTGAAGGGTGGTGTGAATCGAAAGTTTTCACAAAAAACTTTCTAAAACAACGCCCTTCCACTGAAGGGCGGTGTGAATCGCGAAACGCGGTTTACATTGGTTATTTTAAAAAATACGTTCGGAACTGTAATGAAGAAAACCAGACTTTTTAGTAAAACGTGCATGACTCGCGTTGTGTCGTGCACTGTTTGATGAAAGTGGCAATTGCCACTTTTATGCCAAAGTTTGGTTTTCGACTTTAATATTTGTTTGAAAAGGTATCCTCCCAATCATTCCTGAAAGATTAAAACAAACATAGTAATACACCTTAACCTGGCAAAAGGTGCTAAAAATTAAAGATAAAACGGACACCTGAAAAATGACAAGATTCATAATGACACCATCCGATATCGAGCATTTCATGAGCTTTACTAAACTAACTCTAAAAAATACAAATGATAAATACACCCAGAAAGAACTTGACGAAATTAACAGAAAAATCACAGAGGCTGTTATTGCCGAAAACCCCACTGATGTAGCAATAATGCCTTCAATTGAACGTAATCGGAAAAAAATCCTGGAAGAATGGGGAGAAAAAAGAGAAAATAAAAAAGCTGCATAATAATTCTGGTTCTTCTCTGGATTTCTGAGAACCAAAATGGATAAAAACTAAGAAATCCGGAGAAGAACCAGAATTTTGTTCTGCGTAAGCCCTATAAGAGACACATTTATCCGGTGAACTGCCCGACATTTATCATAATAGTTATACTATATAGTATGACTCAATAGTTATACAATATAACAGTCAATTCATTACAGGTGTTTTATGGCAGGAGAGGGCGATGCAAAACTGGAGAAGTTATCGAGGTTTATAGTGACGGCACCGCCGTGGAAGCGTTCGGTTGGTATTATTATTGTACTCTGCCTTTCAATTGACATAATGGTCTGGCTGAGGCACGGGGCTGAAATAGCGCATATGGTGCCTGATTTAGGTATATACTGTTTCCTGATTCCGGCTCTCCTCTCGTTTCTCCTGACAACGCCTCTGGTGCGTCTTTTTGGAGGTAAACTAACCTGGGACTGGTCTGCACTCATTGCACTGATTTCTGTTATAGTCTGCATATTCATCGGCCTCTCTCCTGCTCTCATTTTTAATATTGAGTTGGTTGTCCTCGTTTTTGCAATTGCACTCGGGTTTGTGGTTTCAGTCCGTCTTCTCCTTCTTCTGATTGTTGCAGATTATCATATAACCCATATCCTGCTCCCTGCCTTCTTACAGAGTGCGTTTGCACTTGTTTTTGCCTCGTACTATTTTGGTAGTCATTTTGTTCTGTTTGCCTTTCTCCTGCAGGTCTTTTTTGCAGGTGGCATCGCGGTCTTGGTCTGGGTACTGCAAAAACCACTTAAGGAATTATTCCATGTGGATCCCCTGGCACTTGCAAACGCCTTTATGCAACATCTGGCAGATGGCTCAAACTCACTGGATGATTTCTTCCGCAGGATAGGTGAGGCGGTCTATATTCCCCAGATGAGCCTTTTTATCAGAAGAGCAGGCAGGGATGACGCTGTGTTTGTGGTGCCAAATGTTCACCCCGGTCCTCTTGGTGAGATCGGGGGGAGTAACTTTCCAAAACTGCTTCACGACATGATTGGAAAGGATACGTTTGTTCTGCACGGATGTGCCACACATGATTTCAATCCGGTCTCCGGGAGTGAAACAGAAAAACTTGCCTCGGCAGTCAAAAAAGCGAAAGAAGGTGCTGTTTTCTCTCAGGGTGCCAGTATTTCACAGCGTTTTACATACGGAACAGTGAATGTCATGGCGCAGGCGTTTGGTGATTCACTTCTTCTCATCTCAACAAGATCACCTGAAATTACAGATGACCTTGATTATTCGGTTGGCCTTGCAATCATGGAAAAATGCAGGCAGCATTTCAAAAACGTTGGTTTTGTCGATGCCCACAACAGTTTTGTAGATGTGCCTCCGCCTGTAATGCCTGCAACACTGACAGCAACTGAATATATGAAAGCGGCAGTTCTGGCGGCAGAGGGGATGAAAAACGCGAAACAGGGTGAATTTATGGTGGGCACTTCACATGTGAAAGTACCGTTCACCCGTGCAGAGGGCTTTGGGGATCTCGGAATCCAGGTGATGGTGGTAAGAACAGACGGGCAGGATACTGCATATGTGCTTTTTGACGGCAACAATATTCATAGAGGTGTCAGGGAAGAACTCTGTGCTCTGTTGGTGCCCGGGATGGTTGACGAGTGCGAGATTATGACAACTGACACCCATGTCGTAAACACGGTTTCAGGAAAGAATCCGGTTGGCCTTAAAGTAACTCCTGATCAAATCAGGCCTTTTTTAGAAGAAGCGGTCATATCAGCTGTTTCAGACTTAAAAGAGGCCGAATCTGCGGGTGGGACTGCAGAATGTGAGGGTGTGATAGTCTTTGGCTCCCAGCGGATAACACAACTTGCAAGTCTTGCCACTGCGGTGGCAGACTTTGCATTTCCGGCAGTAGTAATTGTAATTGTCATGGCTTTTCTCTGTACTGTCATGACGTATTTTGTAATTACTTAAGAGATATTGTGACTTTGAATGTTTTAAAAGGAAGATGTGGACGCCGGGAATCGTATTTATCATATGACACATGCTCTCTTAGTGCAACCTCAACCATTCTATTGTCAGAGATTTCATAATATATACGATGCAGGGGAAGAAACTTTACCGTTCAAAAGATAAGAGGATAATTAGCGGTGTATGTGGAGGACTCGGTGATTATTTTGGTATTGACCCGAATATCATCCGTCTTCTTCTGATTGTTATAACTTTTTTCGGATATATTCTGCCAGGGGTTCTTGTGTACATTGTTGCCTGTCTGCTGATACCTGAGGAGAATGATGAAGACGGAAGCACTATTGATGCGGATTATGAATACAAAAACTGAATGTATGTTGTTTAATCTTAGATAAGTGTTTATTCTGACCGGGGCTGCACACCCCGGTCTCCTGACCAGACAGGGCAGACTCAGGGAAAATGTTTACATAGACATACATCGTATCCCCATTTATGAGGAAAATATTGATTCTGGTAGTGCTGTTATTTGCAGTACTCACATTAAGTGCAGGATGTACCGGCGATTCGGGGGATGCAACAGGGATACCGGCTGCCACGCCCACATCTTCAGCCACGCCGGCAGAAACATCTGTATCACTAACCCCCGGGCCTACACAAGTCCCGCCATCAAATCTGGCTGTTGATTACACAGTTGCACAGGACCCAATCACAGCAGAAATTACGGTCACATTTGCCGGAGGAATGGGGCAGTCGCTTCTTGATACAGCCATGGTAGAGGTGATGTATTCTGACGGAACTGTTGTTAAAAAAGAGATTGGAGATCGTACGGGCAGTGAAGTGGTATTTGAAGGTTCAAAAGATGCCGTAAATCGGGTTGTAGTAACTGTATTCTTTAACAATGGGGCTACATACAGGGTGGTAGACACACTGGTAGATTTCAGTGCTACAAAATCTCTCAGATAAGGTATTTACCATGAAAAAGAGTTCTGGTCTTTTTCATTCAACCGCCTGAAACTTCATTTCATAAGCGTTTTCCGGTAAACAGACTCAGTGCGTCAGGTCCACAAAGAGACATAATTATATGGATGATTGTGACTCATATCAGCAGATTTGACCGGGTCCTGCAACTAAATCCGAATAACCTTTTTTTAATCTGAAAATGTTGTGGATAAAAAATAGTAACTGACTGAACTCCGCCCTTTCTCAGAGGTTGAATTCTGAAAGGTCTATTGTGAGCCCCGCAAGCTCAGTGTTGTATGCTTCTGAAATATTCTCATCACTGTCAGCGTCACGGTCATTTAATAGTGCAAGCAGTTCTTTGAATGCTTTTTTGCAGACCGGGCAGGTACAGAAAGCCAGTTGCAGTTCACCCTTAAAGAGAA
>DAOVRB010000047.1 GCA_030628325.1 Methanomicrobiaceae archaeon
ACCTGTCACTGGTGAAACAACTGCACCTGTAACCGCAGTTGTGACAACCGCACCTGCAACCACAGCAACCGCAGCTCCAGGATTCGGTGCACTCATTGCACTGATTGGACTCGGCGCTGTTGCAGCACTGGTTCTCAGAAAGGACTAAAACTAACTTTAAACTTTTTTTTGAAAAAACGTGGATGACACACGAAGTGTCAGGCACTGTTTGATGAAAGTGGCAATTGCCACTTGCATGCTAAACGCACATAATGGCTTGGGCCATCACACAAAAAGCGATAAAAGTCAATCTGGAATTTTAACTTTTATAGCAAATATGAGTCTCATTTTCATGTTGAACGGGCATGAAGCATAGACTTTAAGTGCTGTTTAATGAAAACGTGCAGCAAGGATTTATCTGGTTTTCACGTTCCTGTGACTTTTAATCTGTTTTTGAAACTATTTTCTGTTTTTCCCAAAACGGGCACGACATATGGAGTGTCAGGTGTTCTTCTCTGAAAATATAAACTGCACGCTATAAACTGCATGCTCCCATAGTGCATATCCCGACATCATAACTTCACTACACATCCCCTCCGTTACAGTGCTTAAGTTCTTTAGTAATTGAATATATATCCAGAAACAGGGAAATCTCGTTATTAAAGTAGTGATATTATGGAACTCACTGTAAAACTGTTTGACATAAGAAACCGGGGTGTGCTTCTCAACCGTGAGGATGCAGATGGACTGGGAGTCCTTGATGGTGACCGTGTTGAAGTGATTAATTCAATTAACGGTGAATCTGTTCTCGCTGTTGTGGATACCACTTCAGCCATGATTGACAAAGGCACTGTTGGTATATACAAACGAACAAACGAGTCGCTCTGTGTGCTGGACGGAGCAGTTGTCAGAGTACATGAGGGGTCGTCACCAGAGTCGGTTAGCCATATCAGGAAAAAGATGAATGGTGGCAAACTCTCAAAAGATGAAATCACAGAGATTGTCCATGATATTGTGAACGAAGATCTCTCAATGATCGAACTGACAGCTTTTGTGATCGCCTCATATATAAATGACCTTGATATGGAGGAGGTTGAATACCTCACAAGAGCTATGGTCGATACTGGTGAACGACTGCAGTTTGCCAAACATCCGATTGTTGACAAACATTCGATAGGTGGTGTGCCGGGGAATAAAATCACACTTCTGGTTGTGCCAATCATTGCGGCAGCCGGCCTTAAAATTCCAAAGACCAGTTCCAGGGCAATTACCGGTGCCGGGGGCACTGCGGACCTCATGGAAGTCCTTGCACCTGTGGAATTTTCGGCTGCCCAGGTGCAGCAGATGACAGAGAAGGTCGGTGGTGTAATTGTATGGGGTGGTGGAACCAATATTGCGCCTGCAGACGATCGGATAATAGTTGTTGAATATCCCTTTAAAATTGATGCGAGGGGGCAGATGCTCGCGAGTGTCATGGCAAAAAAGTTTGCTGTCGGTGCTGATATCGTGGTAATTGATATCCCTGTCGGCAGGCACACGAAAGTTGCCACTACAAAGGAAGGCAAAAAACTTGCACGTGAGTTTATTGAACTTGGAGAAAGACTCGGGATGGAAGTGCAGTGTGCTCTCACATACGGTGAATCTCCTGTGGGTCACACCATCGGGCCGAAACTTGAAGTGAGAGAAGCCCTCTCAGTGCTTGAAGGGGCAGACGAACCTGTCTCACTGATCCAGAAAAGTGTTGCACTCGCAGGAATTGCTCTTGAAATGGCAGGCAAGGCGGCAAGGGGGGGCGGGTCAGATATGGCCATGGAGATCCTGACAAGTGGCCTTGCCCTTGAAAAAATGAAAGAGATTATTGAGGTGCAGGGAGGGGACTCTGCAGTCACATCATCAGATATCACACCGGGTGAATATTCTGCTGAAGTGCGTGCACCCACGTCCGGGTTTGTTATTGACCTTGACAACAGGGCGTTAATCTCTCTTGCGAGATATGCAGGGGCACCTCATGACAGGGGTGCAGGAATTTATCTGCATGCAAAGAAAGGAGCGCATGTTAAAAAAGGAGATATAATATTCACAATTTATGCAGAAAGCGAGTGGAAACTAAAAAGAGCCATTGAAGAAGGGCGAAGACTGATGCCGGTTGTTGTGGAAGGCATGCTCCTTGACCGTATCCCGGGTGAACACTGGGTATGAACCGATCAACTAAAATGATTTAAGACAGTAATAACCATCCATGAACGTACATCGCCATTTGTTACTTCTGTTGCTTCTGGCAGCAATCTGTTGTTCAGTCCAGGCGACAACTCTTACAATTACCGTGAAGGATGATGTTGATCTCACGCCTGTCAGTGGTGTATCAATATATATGAATGGCGATTATCTCGGATCAACAGATATCAACGGCAGATTTTATCTGTATCACTCAGAGACGGGTTCCTTTCGTCTGAGTGTAGAAAAATCCGGATTCTATAACTGGCAGAGTCTGGTTTCAAACTCAAAAACATATCTTACAGTAGAACTCCAGCGTAAGACCCAGGTACTGACAGTATCCCTGTATGATTCCGGTACACTAGACCCAATTTCAGGTGCGCTTGTCAAAGTGACAGGTGGAGATATCGACCGTTCGGATACATCTGATTCAAAAGGAAAGAGCACATTTGCTCTGCCGGCAGGTAATATATACAATATAGAGATTCGCGCATTGAATTATGAGACTCTGTTCAAGACAATTGAGATGCAAAGTGTGTCTAAGGAGATTGACTGCAGGCTTATCAGGAGCGATCTTTTTGTTGTGCATGTGATTAACGCCGCTGATTCTGCACCACTCCCTGGGGTAGCGGTATATGTGGATGAAAAATATATCAGCGAAACCGATAGTGACGGAAGAGTGACCTGTTACCTGCAGCGTGAGAGGCCTTATCCGATACGGCTGGAAAAAGAGCAGTACGGGACATTTTCTGAGACCCATTACATTGGATCAGATGACCTTGTCTTTGAAATTGTTCTTTCAAAGGCGATATGTCCGGTATCTGTGGCTGTGTATGACAGAAATAAAATTCCGGTTGGGGGTGCGAAAGTTTATATCGACAGTCAGATCCTTGGAGATACCGATGCCTATGGCCGGTGCAGCCTTATAAATCTGGTTTCAGGTGTTCATGATATCGAAGTGCGCCATCCTGGTTATATGACATATGAAAAAACGGTCAATATCAAAAGTGAAGGTGAAAATCTGGTTGTCGAGCTTGATTATGCCATGGCTGAGACCACAATAATAGTGGAGGATTCTGACTATCATCTGCTAACTGGTGCTGAGGTTTTTGTAAATGGTGAGAGTATCGGTAAAACCAGTGGCAATGGTCAGATTAAGACTCAACTTTCAACGCACAATAGTTATGAATTCTCTGCATCGGCAGACGGGTATAAAACAGGTTCGCTCACCCGGGAGATCCCGATGGGCAGTGCTGTCTATTCTGCAACAATCACCCTTGAAAAGGAGTTTGACCTGTTATTTATGGCTTCAATAGCTGTTGTTGGGATAGGGATACTGGGCGGAATAATTTATTGGTTTAAAAATATACGTGGAAAAAGGCGCAGAAAACCAGGAAGAAGAAGTCAGTTGTAACTGAACCTGTCAAACCGGCTGATATGGGCCTGAATTTTTAATGTATCGTGGCGAATGTCAGAACTTTATCTCCCCTGCCCATTTTTGTTTATATCCCTTTAATGATCATCTGGTGAGTATCAATGGAATGATTGTTCCAAAAGATATGCTTCTGCCGGAGATCCGTGAGTAGATTCAGATTATTGAGGAGATGAAAAGAAAGTAATGCAGATTTCTGCAGGATAAAGGATAATTCAGGGATCTCTTTGTCAGGCGAAAAATCCTTTATATTGTTAATAATCAGATTCTGTCATTCCCGGATGCCCCGTTCTTCTTTTTTCCTGTATAATATGGTTTTTAGGTAATCTTCAGTATTTTCAAAAACCGGTTCTTCGTTGTTGATGCTTTTCATCAGCGGAATTACCTTTGTCCTGATGCCCATACCCCTGTAATCGACATATCCGTAATCCCTCAAAACCTCCATAATTATTGTGTTCCTTGGAGTTCTCTGGCCTGCAACCATCTTCTCAACTGTCATTGAATTTGGAAGAGTGCCTGGGCTTATTACTTCCAGCCTGTCTGAATAGATTCCCACCTCTATCTCAACAAAGCGTGTCCAGTCTCTGTGTGCCAGAGCATTAATCACAACTTCACGAATGGCATCAAAGGGCCAGAACCATAATCTTGTCCGCCTGAAATTTTCATCAATTTCTGATTCTTCTCTGGATATGAAAGGTTTTGCAAGTTCGGTGAACCTCTCTATTATTCCACGGTCAATGAGTGTTTTTCCTGATTTTTCAAAATCAAAGCGTCCAACAAGGGGCCCGTCCAGAATCTCATCAATCAGGGCATTGTACTCTTTTTCTCTTCCTTTAAAGGCAAAAACTCTGATTCCGGCCAGTTTAAGATAGCGGCGGGGAGTTTTTCCAAAGAGCACCAGACCGGCAATTGTACAATAAATGCTGCCTGATGCCTCTGTCAGAAATCCAAGTCCAAGAAGCCTTGACTGCCATTCACTGTCAGTACCCGGAATGTCAGGATCCTGCATAATATCCTTCAGGTAATTCTGAAGGCGGATTATGTCAAGGCAGGAAATATCTGTTCCGGGTACCGGCATGCTTTCCGCATGCAGCATTCCGCCCAATTCAAAAAGGCGCATCTGCTGTTCTCTGGTTGCAGGGCGTGAGGTTGATCCGACACGGATAAAGATCTTCTCATTTCCTCCTTCTCTGACTACATAAGGTTTGGAGATGCCCTGTGGGAATGTGATTACTGCAATCTTTCTGTTATCTATTCCTATCTCTTCATAAAATGGCAGGATCATAGGGTGAATCTTTTGGCTTATTACATTCATCACCCACTCTTCAGTATCCTCTCTTTGTAAACCGGTTATGCTGCCGTCATCTTCGACTCCGAGAATTATACGCCCTCCCTGAAAGTTTGCCATAGCGGCTATCTCTTTTGCGAGAGTTTCAGGCCTTATATCGTCACGTTTAAATTCCACTCCCGAATTTTCGCCGTTTTTTATTATCTCCAGAAGTTCAGTTATCCGCATGCTTATCCTCTGATGGTGTTTCTGCTCGTTTTCACTTTTTCCCTTATATACACGGAAATTTCATATCTGCCGGAAATGAATTTTTTCAATTATGTTCTGATTGCAGGTATTTGTATTTATATTTGTATCTTACTTTCCGTACATCTCATTTGGCTTTCAATCGTATTTTATATTGTTGACACAGGAACAGGAATATTCAGTATAAACACCCTGAGATATCTTTAGATAAAAACGGTGCCCGAACACCTCGCCGAACAGGAAGGAGATGGCAATATCTCCTTCCTGTTCGACGAAGAGTCACAAGTGTTACCTGCCAAAAAAAAGGATGGGGGAGCTTTTACGCAATCGCAAATCCAGCCTTATGTCGCAGAACAATTAAAGTCGTGGGCTTTCTGCCTGCTTTGCTCGTAAAGAAATTGATAGTAAAAAAACGGATCCAGCGGGAATCGAACCCGCGTCCTTGGGTTCGAAGCCCAAGAGGATATCCTCTACCCTATGGATCCCTGTTGTGAAGCAACCACGAGACCGAAAGACTTCGGGTTATACTTCTTCTATTAAATTGTCATTACATCCTAATTAAGGATTCTTTTGTGGTGGAATCTTAGGAATGGAATTAGTCAGGCATTTCCGGGAGTTTTTATCTCAGATGACAATAATTTAATCTGATTTCGATGAGAAGATTCTTTATGATTTTATCTTCCTTAGAAATTATCCGCCGTGTTGACACAGGAAATCTTGTCTTAAACCCGTATAGTTCCGAATGCCAGCAGCCCGCATCATATGATCTCCGGTCAGCAGAAGATATAACTCTGCCCAAAGGGAAATGCACGCTTGTACATACGATGGAGTGGGTCGAACTGCCGGCAGATGTTGCTGCAAAACTCATGTGCAGATCGTCATTTGGCAGACGTGGTGTATTAATCGGTGCAGGATTTGTCGATCCCGGATTTCGTGGCAACCTGACACTCTGCCTGGTTAATATGGGTGATGACGATGTGGATATCAGTTCCGGGGAAAGAGTTGTACAGATGATAATGCACCTTGTTATGGATGGCGGTGAACTCTATGCCGGTCGTTATCAGGATAGTTTAGGGGTAGTAGAGGCACAATAGAGGTGTCTCACACCCGGTAGAGAAGTTTTGCAATAGTAGTGCCGGTAGAAATTACTGTGTGTTGCAGTAAATTCACAGTCTCAGGATATGGAATCTGTGGTTATGTAATCCAGAAAAGGTCATCCTCTCCGGATGTATCGGACTGGTCGGTTGTTTTCTTCTCTTTTCTCTCTTCTTTTTTCTTAATTAAGAAACTGATTGTATCCGTATTGGGGATTGTACCTGTATTACCTGTATTATTGACATTTACATTTGTATTCATATCTGGCAAAGTGGCTGGTTTCTGGTTGTTTCTCAGATTGATTTTATGCCCTGTATTTATATTTGCAGACAGGTGACTCTTTGGGCCGGTATCGAAGTTTTGCATATTTTTAGCTGAATCATCACCCGGCAGTTCTTTTGCTTTTTTATAACCAGAACCTGTTTTCACTGATTTGTCTGTCAGGCCTGCATCAGTTGCAATCTCCCGAAATCCTGTTGATATTGAATTGCCGCCAATTATACTGTCCTTTGCCTTAACATTTGATCTAAGAGTTATCGGACCGCCGTTTAGTGCACTGTTCTTTGCTTTGACATTTGATCTAAGAGCTATCGGACTGCCGTTTAGTGCACTGTCTTTTGCTTTGACATTTGATCTAAGGGCTATCGGACTGCCGTTTAGTGCACTGTCTTTTGCTTTGACATTTGATTTGAGAGCTATTGAACCGCCGTTTAGTGCACTGTCCTTTGCTTTGACATTTGATTTGAGAGCTATTGAACCGCCGTTTAGTGCACTGTCCTTTGCTTTGACATTTGATTTAAGAGCTATTGAACCGCCGTTTAGTGCACTGTCCTTTGCT
>DAOVRB010000213.1 GCA_030628325.1 Methanomicrobiaceae archaeon
GAAATCCCGGAATTTAATCAATATTGTTGAATAATGAGGAGGAGTTATCCTCTCACCCGTATTCAACACAACAGGGGAATTCTTTTTATATAGCAATGTTCTAAAGGTATTCAGTCAGCAAAGCCTTCTGAGAGACAACAAACTTAAAGCTAGAATATTCCGGGAATAAAAATGGCAAATCCTGATGAAAATTCCGGGCATAAAAAGTATTCCAGTACACTCCATTGCCCACGTTGTGATTCAACCCGCATATATATCCCCACTGGTGGATATACCGGCACTTATTATCACTGTAAGGACTGCGGGTATGAAGGTGCACTTGTAATAGAGCATGAAAAAATAGAGCATGAAAGCGAAGATCAGGATTTTTCCGGAAAACCCCCCGATGATAATAATTTTCCACCCGGAATTCCGGGTGAGAGCAGATCGCTTACTGCCGGATTTATAGTACTCCTTATTCTTGTTGGACTCTTCCTGCTGATAATTATACTTGGCATTGCAGGGGTGTTTTAATGGAAATTGGTGTATATATTGGGGATATACACCAATTTGATGATGAACTCATCAGGAACCGGACATTTATTGAGAATATATTTACTGAGCATGAGCTTCGCCACTGCATGGCACATGTTAATCCTGCAGAGCATCTGGCAATCCACTTTGCTGCTAAGGAGGCTGTGATTAAGGCTCTCGCACCGTCAGGCTTTATTCCTGAGATGAAGGAGATTGAGCTTATATCTGAGGATTCCATAATTCCAATGGTGAAAATTCTCACAGAGGAAGGCGAAAAATTTGAGTTTAAGATAAGCCTTTCACATTCGGATTCGCAGGTTGTAGCTTTTGTCATTGCTAAGCGGTCAACAAAAAATCTCGTTTTTCTGGATCCTGCAAAGAAATCTGGCTTAAATCATTTTGAGAGCTGAGAATGCCAGAAGAACAATACATATCAGCCTCATTATTTTTTCATTAAATATTCTGTTTAAAAATACTCCTGTATTGGCAGGGATTCCTCTCTCCTTTTAAATTAGCGTTTGGAGATACTGACAGAACCAGTTATTGAATTACAATATCTGAACCAGAAAGAAGGAATTTTTCTTAAAACAGGTATTCGTCATAAATCTGTAGAAAAGAGGTTATAATGAAGGAGGCCATCCGTACCTGTTGTTTCTGAATTCTTCCTCCATGTAATCTGCAAACCTTTCTGCCTCATCGGGGTTTTTCGCATTATTCGGAATTGTCCATGCATAAACAATTGATCTCCCGATCCTCTCACTTCCTATTGATGAGAAACGCTCAAATCCGAGATTAACAGATACATCATCATACTGATTGTTCATTGAAGAGTTTTTGAGGTTTATCTCTTCCGGAAGTCTGACATAATTGAGGGCATGCCCTTCTGTAACGCTTTTATATTCAATGGCATAATCAACGCCTCCGCCTTCAAGCAGATAAAGAAGGAAAATACTCCCGTCCCTGATTTTAAGTTTTTTATCAGAGGGCTGCACCAGTTCCGGGAGTGAAATTCTCTCGCAATCTCCGTCTTTTTGAATTGTAACACCGCCTCTGATATGATCGCCTGCAATCTCATTTAAGAGATTTTCCTCACTATAATATTGCCCTGCAAGCTGAAACAGCATGAATGCCCTGTATCCTGCTGCATCAAGCATGGGGTTTGAAAAACCGACAGTAACCTCTGGCCTCTTTAAAATTTCATACCAGTTTTCTGAATTAATCTCATCTGAATAGAGACTCTCATTTGTATAGGCGATCACAAGTTCATTTGTTGCAAATTCAGTATAATCATCAGAGTAATTCACTCCTGTCTCTGGATTTTCCAGAAACATCATATCAGGGATAAGGCTGCTGTCAGCCACAACAACAAGGTCAAAATTCCGGTTAAGGTCAGTTACCTGCCTTATACACTGGATACTGCCATGCCCTTCATACTGAATGTCAATGCCGGGATTTTTTGCTTCATAATCCTTCTCGAGATATTCAAAGGGAAGCATCAGGCTTCCGGCAGGAAGAATTTTTACAACCGTTTTTTCTTCTGAATCTGAAGAATCCGAGATGCATCCGGAAGAAGATATCACAATTCCGGTTAAAAAAAGAGCAAAAAAAAGCAGATATAAATTATTACCTTTCTTCATCATCTCCTCCTTTAATCTCAATTTTTGAGACCCACTTCACCCAGCAACTGGCCTCTGTGATGATATCATCCCTGTCAGATATAACCGCAACCCTGTATGGTGCACCGTCATTGTATTCAAGCGGATGGCCGTCAATTGTGTGCATGAGTATTACATTAAGATCGGGTGATTCAGTCTCCTGCAGGTTTTCATCAAGTGTGATATATCCCTCTCCGTTCACCTGTTCATAATCAAAGACCCACATATAGCCGTCGTCTGCGGATACCCACATTAAGTCATCCTTTTTCATCCCGTCTGCAAGTCCGGCAATATCTGAGAGGAGGGGACCTGTGCATCTGTAAGGTCCATATGTAATTCCGACAGTTGAAACTCCGTAACCCCACCCGGTCTTCTGTGGTAGTTTGCTCAGATCCTCATAATCCAATGTTTTTTCTGTTCCGTCTTTATATACAAGAGTTATATTGCCTGAAGGTTTTTCCACAGTTATATCCTGACTGGCTGAATCATTTACGCCTGTACATCCGGCAGAAAACGCCAGAATTACGACAACCAGAAGAAGGGGAATGGCGCCTTTCAGGATTTTTCTGAGGCCTAATGTTTTATCCATTATTTCCTCTCCTTTCTGTATATTCCTGCAACAACAACTCCCAATGAGAGGAAGACTGACAGAAGAACGAATCCTGATCCGGATTTTTCAGCTGGTGCTTTGGAAGAGGTTTCCATATTTTTTTCAGCAGACAGAGACTTTGAAGGGACTTCATATCCACCTTCATATCCTTCCTTAAATATTGTAAGCCTGTCAACCCATTTTACATTGTATCCGCCTGTTGAGGGGTAAAGATTGTCAAACAGGTGGATTCTCTCTTCAGGGAAACTGACTCTCATGTCAGTATTTCCGAATACACAAAGACCTTCCTCATTGGTTGAATTGTCAGCAAAGAGGATGATTCTCATTCCTGCATAGTAGTCAGGTGGATATCCGGTACCCTGCCTCTCACCTTTCTCTGCATCTTCTCCGTTATACCAGCAAAGGACAATTTCACCCTGTCTTTCCGGTGCTTCATAAACGTTTTCGTAATCAAAGACTACGTTGTATCCGTCAATGGCACTTATCATCAGGTCGTCTCCGGCTTCCATTCCTCCGGCAAGACTACAGAGATCCTTTATTGCTGTTCCCTTAACGGCACCGCGATCCTTAAAATTGGATGTTTCGTTTAAATCCCAGCGTGTCTCTTTGTCATCTGAAAATACAGGTCCCTGGTGGAAATAGTGTGTTACACCGTCACCATACACCGGCAGGTTTTCTTCCATCCATGTGTAATCCACCGTTTTTTCAAATACATCACTGCCGTTTTCATCAACAACAGAC
>DAOVRB010000180.1 GCA_030628325.1 Methanomicrobiaceae archaeon
CTTATCAGTGAAGGGAGTGTATATTCTCCTTCTCCCACAACAACATAATCTGCATATTTTACAACTTCCCTGTAGCACGCGGAGGCATGAGGACCGCCTACAATTGTAATACAGTCTGCATGTAGGATCTCATCATGAAATACCCGTTCATTTACTGAATTAAGGCTATAGCAGGTTATATCGTGTTCAGGTGAATTTACAGGCCGAAGTGTTATGCCGGATTTTTCACAGGCTGCGTAAAGTACTGCAAATGAATTTTTTGCCCATTTAATCTCTCTCCAGTTTACCTGCATAATTTTCTTCCTTGTCGTGGTTTGGGAAATTATAGTTACGAACGTCACTTTTTGAACTATAATGAAGAAAACCAGACTTTTTACTAAAACGTGCATGACGCGTAAGCGTTCAGGCACTGTTTGATAAAAATCCTTGATTTAGCATGAAAGTGGCAAATCAGGCTGTGACAGAACTGTGCAGCCAAAGTTATACTATTTAACATAATCTCAGAAAGAAGCTCAAGTTAGGCTTCTTTTTTTGCAGATCAAGCATTGTGTCACAGCCTGAAATGCCACTTTCATCAAACAGTGCGTGACCTTGAGAGGTCATGCACGTTTTTATACTAAAGTTTGGTTTTCGACTATTTTTACAACTGTTGTATTTTTATCTTGTGGAGAGATTAAAGGGGGCGGGAAGTGAAAAGCTCTCCCTTTGGGAAAGATCGTTTGCGCACTCAAAATTATTTAAGGAGATGTGACCATCTCCGGCATATATATTTAGATCCGCCATCTGTATATATGAACTAAAAATCACGTAAATTCAGGGTATGTCAGAACTAATATGGGTATTAATCCAACCCGAATCTATTAAATTTCATAGATTATTTCACCAGTTTCTCCGTCAACAGTGGTCACTACACCATTTTTTAGCGTAGACATAGGTGTATCCGGTCGATCTACCATTGGGATTTCAGAGATAATTGCACCTACGGCAATGATTGGCTCAACCTCATCATTGATAATTGCGGCAGGAGCCTTACCGTTCATTTTCAGAGCATACATGACGTACGAACCGACTGTAGAACCTTTCCCAAACGGGAATGCCAGTATTCTGTTCTCTATTGAAAGGCCCTGCAAAGGATGTCCGTTTTCAATAACAATGCCCGTCTCCGGGTCAACCCCTGAAAGAAATGAAATTGGTTCAGAACTGATCAGGATTTTTCCACTGCCTTTTCCTTTCGCGATCCCTCTTGCCTGGATTGTGATAGACATATCTAATAAATGTTGTAAGAACAAAAATATATAACACATGGATGAAGCCATCTTCAATAATCCTGGCAATGAAAGTGAAATTTTAAACATTCAGATTCGGGAACTGCAGGCACAACTACTTGACCTGAAAATGAAGTACGACCTTCAGGATAAAGAAATTGCCAAGTTAATAAAGGAGAATGACCAGCTAAAACGCCCTCCTCTTTTTGTAGCTGTTGTTATTGATATATTACCAAATGGTGTGGTATACTTACGTCAGCAGGGAAATAATCAGGAATACATTACTCATACCTCAGATAACATCCATGATATGTTAAAACCCGGGATGAAAGTTGCTGTTAATAATGCACTCTCTATTGTCCGTACGATAGCAGATTCATATGATTCAAGAGTAAGGATTATGGAGCTTGAAGAATCCCCGGATATTACTTTTGAGCAGATTGGAGGGCTTAAAAACGAAATCGAAGAAGTTCGTGAAGCAGTTGAATATCCCCTTACAAAACCTGAAATATTCATGCGGATTGGTGTTGAGCCTCCAAAAGGCGTTCTTCTGTATGGTCCTCCGGGTACAGGGAAAACTCTGATCGCAAAGGCTGTTGCAAACAAGGCTAATGCAACATTTATCAGGATGTCCGGCAGTGAACTTGTACACAAGTTTATTGGTGAAGGTGCGCAGATGGTTCGTGACCTTTTTGCATTCGCACGCGAAAAAGCCCCGGCGATTGTATTTATAGATGAAGTGGATGCAATAGGAAGTATGCGGACGCAGGACAATACATCAGGAAGTGCAGAGGTTCAACGGACTCTGATGCAGCTTCTGGCTGAAATGGATGGTTTTGATAATCGGGGCGATGTCAGGCTGATGGCTGCAACAAACAGGGTTGATATGCTTGACCCTGCTCTCCTGAGACCCGGCCGTTTTGACCGCATACTAAAAGTCCCCCTTCCTGATGCGGATTCGAGGCTGGAAATCCTTAAGATTCACTCAAGCAGGATGAATTTAAAAGACATATCACTGGAAGAGATTGTCGGGGTTACTGAGAATTCCACAGGTGCAGAACTTCAGGCAATCTGTATGGAAGCAGGTATGATTGCTGTGAGAAGAGAAGCAAATAATATTGAAATGCCTGATTTCATTTCTGCAGTTAAGAAAGTAAAAAATAAATCACCATATGAAGACAGGATGTATATATAATTATGAATCTTCTTTTGGTTCAGAAAGAAGGAGTAGACCTCTACAAGACACTTCTGGCATCTGAAACCAGCAGGAGAATTCTCCGTTTTTACAGACCGGACAGAGTTGACTATGGTATATTTATCAAAAGTGGAACTCTTGGCAGTGTACTCTCTCTTGTCTCTGAACTGAACTGGTACATCAGGCGTTATGTCTCAATTGTTCTTCTGGAAATTTCCGAAGATCTTTACTGTACTCTCTCTTTTGCACAGGATATCTATGAGAGAGAACAAAAACCAAACATATCCAAAGATGGCCATAAAATTGTTGGAATGAAGAATGGTTCTCTTAGCGGTGAGATTTGGGTGGAAGCCGGTTCTTCTAAAGAAAATTATCCTGATTTTACTGACAATATGGATTATGTTCTTGAAGTCTTATGTAGTGAGTGGGAAATTTCCTGTGATAGTATTTCACCTGAAATGTCGAAAACAGATAAGACTGAAATTAAATCCGAATCAGAAGAATCTAAACTGACTTAAATATAGTCTGAAAATGAGAGTCCTATTTCATCAAAAAGTGCCTGAAACGAAGCTACCATGCACGTTTTCTGCAAAGGTAAACAAATCTACACTTTTTTCAAATTTCACGATCTTTAAAACAGAGAAAAATAGTTTTCTGGTCGGTTTATGCAAACATTGCACCGTCACTTAAAGTGAAACGGGGGTGTTGGTTGATATTAACAGCGACCTTATCAATTGCTTTTAAGAAATCATTATGAGTAACTATATCTCTTTCAGATCGTATGGCAAACATTCCTGCCTCAGTACAGATTGCTTTAAGGTCTGCACCGTTTTTACCTTCTGTCAACTCTGAAATTTCTGTCAGTCTGACACTATCATCGAGATTCATGGATTTTACATTGATATTTAAAATTGACAGTCTGCCTTCGATATTCGGCAGGGGTATCTCAATTATTCTGTCAAACCGTCCGGGCCTGAGGAGAGCAGGGTCAAGGATGTCAATACGATTTGTTGCCCCGATTATTTTCACATCGCCCCGGGCATCAAATCCGTCAAGACCAGCGAGCAATTGCATGAGTGTACGCTGAACTTCCCTGTCACCCGAGGTAACACCATCAGTACGATGTGCTCCTATGGCATCAATTTCATCAATAAATATTATAGCAGGGGCATCTCGTTTTGCCATTTCAAAGAGTTCACGTACAAGTCTTGCTCCTTCACCAATATATTTCTGAACGAGTTCCGAACCGACAACACGCAGGAATTTTGCATTTGTTTCATGTGCTACTGCACGTGCCAGAAGAGTTTTTCCAGTACCTGGAGAGCCATAAAGAAGTACACCCCTGGGTGCGTCTATCCCTACTGCTTCAAATAGTTCAGGTCGCTTCAGTGGTAATTCCACTGCTTCTCTGATTTCATTAATTTGTTCATCA
>DAOVRB010000221.1 GCA_030628325.1 Methanomicrobiaceae archaeon
GGTAAAACAGGACCGGATATCTGTCATCAATCAGATTTCGTATCTTATTCCATTTTAGAATCCATAGCGAGAAATTATAACTAAAGTGAACTAAAATATGTAGAGTATCTCTGTGATGGTTGCCCTGTTGGCCAAAGACACTGGATTTCGGGTTTTATACTAAAACCGTGCATGACAGACGTTGTGTCACACACTGTTTGATGACAAATCACGAAGTGATTTACCATAGCAAATTCACACAAAAAGGGCTACCAGATACCAACTGGAGCGGGGGTTGCCAAGCCTGGTCAAAGGCGCAGGGCTTAGGACCCTGTCTCGCAGGAGTTCGAGCGTTCGCATCGCTCCCCCCGCATTTTTATAACACTCAAAAACATAACGAGCCATTCATCTGGCGACTTTTATAGTTCATTATGTATAATCAGGACTATGAGATGTCATTATTAAATAAAAACTCTATTACTAAATTATGATCCCTGATGACAATGAACTTTCTCTAAAATCTCTTCGGAATTTCAATAGTCCATTGCGATCTCTTTTGATGATTGCATTAATATTTGTCATACTTGTTGGCATGAATGCAACATCCTATCTTATCAACATGTTTGTACTTTCACTGATTCTTGCAATGATTGGAACCCCCCTCCTCTACATGCTCAAAAAACGCGGGCTTTCAGACATTCTGTCAGTAACCCTCATAATGTCATTATATGCAGTAATTCTTGTACTATTCATATACCTGATGTATGAATCATTTTTTGTTTTGATTTCAAGCCTTCCAAAATATAATGATCTGCTGGAGATCAGACTTGCAGATTTAGATACACTTCTGGGAGGATTTGGCATAAATCCTGAGGGCATAATCAATCTTTCAGACCACTGGGGTTTAATCTCAAATATTCTTGTGATGGCTGCCGGGGACCTCTCCTCACTTGTAATGAATGGTTTTTTTATATTCGTCACCACAGGATTTCTTCTTCTTGAAATTCCTGCTCTTCCAAAGAGATTTGAAAAAATTTCCAATGGTGATGGAACACTGTCTGAAAGATATCATGAGATGTGTGAGAGTATGATTACATGGCTGGTGGTGAAAACAAAAACAAATCTTGTTCTGGGTGCTTCTTTCGGCGGACTGTTATTTGTACTTGGGGTGGATCTTGCCCTCTTCTGGGCCATTCTTGCTGTGGTTTTAAGTTACATCCCCTATATAGGATTTATAATTGTGGCCATTCCTGCAATCATACTTGCCTGGCTTGAGCTTGGAATTGAAGGAGTTATTGTTCTGATTGTCGGGATATGCATAATAAACGCAGTTGTTGAAAATGTCGTGTTTTCAAAGTTTGCTGCCACGGGTTTTAATATGCCACCGATTCTTGTAGTTCTTTCACTCATCCTCTGGACATGGATTCTCGGCCCGGTGGGAATGTTGATATCAGTTCCTTTTACCCTGATGATACTTATTGCATTTCGTTACAATGAAAGCACACAATGGATCTCAACAATGTTTGGTCTGGATGATGAAGCAGATTGAAATACCGGGTTGAATAGAGAGAAAACCCGCTTCCAATTTACTGTCCGGTCAATGCTGTCCAGTCAATGATATCCTGTCGCAAATGTCCATGATATAATAAACCAAATTAATCATCCGGTGATTCATCCTGAAGAAATATATCGTTAACTCTTCACCAGGAAAGAACGTGAAGAATTAAAAAATATGGTCTCAAAAGGCACGCACAAATCTCAGAAATATCAAAATGCTTTAATTTTACCTGGATGTAACGAAGGAAAATTTCAGGAAGAAAGGTCGCTTCCAGTTATGCGATATGGGATTCGGGGTGGGCTCTTCTTGCTTTCTGTTGTTCAATGAGCGCGACGGTTGTATCGGGGTTGGTGTAACAGATGATACAGATCTCTTCACGCTTCATTGCTATTTCACTCCAATATGCCACATTCTCCCATTATATGAGGATCTAACTAAGTAAATCTCCCAATTCCATAATTGCGTAACAATATATACGTAGATTAGAAAAAATGATTCAGAGCTGAACAGTTACAGACGTTTTTAGAATTAATTGTTATGTTCCGGACTATAGATCAATCCCACAGCCACAAAATTATATATCTGTCAAATATAACAGATCTATATTTTTATTAAAAACAAACAATTCATAGGTGGTTTTCTAGTATACAACATGAATGCTCATTAATTTATTATATATATGATTTTTTTCTCTATATAACTGACAGTTAGTATTATGCCTATAAATGCTTAACTACTAAGTAATGGTTGAGAAAACATATGATTCATTAAAAATTGAGAATATTGTTGCTTCAGGTGCTATTGCAGAATCAATTGATCTTGATATGGTATCAGAGAAGATTAAAAACTGTGAACTCAATACAAAACGATTCCCAGGCGCAGTATATCGTATTGAGGATCCAAAAATTGCATCCCTCATATTTTCATCAGGTAAAATTGTCCTGACAGGTATTCGCAGAAAACCTGACCTGAAAAAAGGTCTGGATGTAATTATTAAATCTCTTAATGAAGTGGGTGTTAAAACACTTGATGAACCGGAAGTTGCAATCACAAACATTGTCTGCTCCTATGACATTGGTAAATATATCAACCTGAATAAGGTTGTAATTACACTAAATCTTGAAAATATCGAATATGAACCGGAACAATTCCCGGGACTTGTCTACCGCATCAAAGACCCGAAAATTGTGGCCCTGCTATTTTCTTCAGGTAAAATTATTCTTACAGGAGGTAAAAATTTAAAAGATATCAAGCGTGGCCTTGATTTCCTCGAACAGAAACTTGAAAGCATAATGTAATAAATTAATTTTCACTTTTTCAGACTACACATATTTTTTTGACACGTATACATTGCGAAGATCAATGTACACGGGATATAAAGGGATATTTTTCAAAACATGCATGAAGCTTAAGCTTTTGGCACTGTTTGATGAAAATGTCTACCGACACTTTTATTCTAAAATTAGATTTACATCCCCTGAATATAATAGAAGGAAATTGTATGACACTTTACCAGAACCGACAGATTCTGAGAGATTTTTATGTGGGTTTTCTGTTTCTGCCAGGTTACCATCAGAAGATTATGCCTGACATCAATCCTGATATTGTGGAGTAAGTCTGACTAAAGCAGTTTAATCAATTCATTTGAAGGCATGTAACACTCTCCTGAAGAGAGGAGGTCATCAATACCTTTTTTTATATATTCATACGAAAGACCTGCTTTTTTCCCGGATTCCATCAGCAATTCAACAGTAATTCCCCGCGGACCACTCTGTTTAGAGATCAAATCAATAAGAATCTCCTGTTTGTCCGGACAGACATCCGGAACAGAAACAGGCTGCACATTAACAACAGACAACGCCTTCCTGATTATGGGCA
>DAOVRB010000214.1 GCA_030628325.1 Methanomicrobiaceae archaeon
GTTTTAGTTCAAAGACCCTGCCGGGCACATTTCCTGCAAACGAAACAAAACCTTCACCGCCCTCTGGTGTGAACTTTGTAAGAAAAAGACTTTCATTCGTCACCATACGCTTAAGACCGCCTAACAGGCCGCCTTTCATGTGAGTGTCCATCTTCATATTCCCGGTCATGTTTACCATGGCGCCCGCTTCAGCATTGATTACTTCATCAGGTGAAAGGGTCAGTTTTACCATCTGGAGATTGTCTCCGAATATTTCGTATTTCATGTAAATACCAGATGATAGTTCTTGTGTATAATAGATATTTAGATTTCCCCTTTTGATGAAAACGTGCATGACGCGTAAGCGTTCAGGCACTGTTTGTGCAACGGAAACACCTTCAAAAGCTGAATAAAAGGGAATAAAGAAAATGGGCCCGATGCGATTCGAACGCATGACCGTCCGGTTATGAGCCGGACGCTCCACCACTAAGCTACGGGCCCTGTGTATGTTAATAAACCAGTATTTGCCATTCAACCAGCGAATTATGGAAATTCCAGCTGACGAACGTATATTTAATTGCACTCCCGATCATA
Organism: Methanomicrobiaceae archaeon; assembly: GCA_030628325.1. Taxonomy (GTDB): domain Archaea; phylum Halobacteriota; class Methanomicrobia; order Methanomicrobiales; family Methanomicrobiaceae; genus DAOVRB01. Next base: position 574 of record DAOVRB010000214.1, read on the forward strand.
TAAAAGTTGCCGGAACATCCTGTTACGTGAAATGTACAGGAACCAAAGTTAGTGAACTAACCTCACCCAGAAGGGCTGTTTTATCCCCTCACCGCAGCATTGTAATCTCTGTCACCAGCGAATTCACAGTACGGGCACTCGTGTACCCGATCAGACAGCCTCTTTTTCACGATGCTCCCGGAGTTTACTCTCTCATGAGTTACATTAAAATATAATGATTGCCATCTGTCTCATGTCCGGGAGGTCAAAAAGATGTCAGTCTTTAGTTGTTGCCAGACAAATGTTATGACCGTATCGCCTGAAGATACGGCTTATGATGCTGCAAACATCATGGAAGAATGGAATGTAGGCAGTGTCATCGTCAAGGAAAATGAAAGACCCGTTGGTATTGTTACAGACCGTGATTTGGTCGTAAGAGTAATTACCACGCGCAAAATACCTGAAGAGACCAGTATCAGGGAAATCATGACCAGAGATCCTGTTATTGTGAAAGGCGATACAGGGTTGTACGAAGCAATGGAGAAGATCAAAGGGAAAGGAATCAGGAGATTGCCAGTCGTTGACAGCGATGGCAGACTGCAGGGGATCATCACAGTAGATGACCTGATCCGTCTGCTGGCTGCAGAGATGAACTGCATCTCAGGTATCCTCGACAAAGAATTATGCAAAATCCCGGCGAGATAAGTTTGCATATCTCTTCCGCGTAAACAGGATAACAGGGGATGACAGAATCCCCTCTTACTCTCAGAACCTGCTTTTACAGATGAAATAAATTCATTCTGACGGAATTTCCAAACTGTTTTGAAAAAAATATATCTCATGATATAATATGAAAGTGGTCGACCGCCCTTTCATCAGGTATATACAGGAAATAATATATCATAGTAAAATCATTAGTTCAACAATGGCATGTGGCACAATATATTACCTGTACAGGAGACATACTCCAGATGGCAGTCCTATATTCTCTGGGCATCAACAATAGCAGTTATTCTTATTACAATAGTTTGCCTGTCGCACGGGATAACAACAGTATTCCCACATATTTACTATATTCCAATTGTCCTTGCAGCATACTGGTACAAAAATAAAGGTCTGATCTTCTCAGCATTACTCGGTCTCGCGTATGTTACTCTTGTCTTTCTTTTCACAGGCACGCCAGAGGACACTCTTACCCCTGCAGTTCTTCGCGTTGTCGTATTCATGGGCATCGCAGCGGTTGTGGCATATCTTTCAGGAACGCTGGAACGCAGCGAGTGTGAGTACAGGACAATTTTTGAGAATACAGGTACCGCAATGGCTATACTTGACTGCGACCTGAATGTGCTGAAAATCAATTCAGAAATGGAACATCTGTCCGGTTGTTCAGAAGAAGATGTCAGGGATAGTGTGAGTTTCCTTACATGTATACAGGAAGAAGACAGGGATGCTATTAAGGAAAAATACAGAGAGAGAATTGAAAACAGAGATGAGGTCCCACAGGTTTATGATTATACAATTCTTGACAAAACCGGTTGTCCTCATAATGTCATTTCAACAGTAACAGTTCTCCCGGGCACGCAAAATTGTGTTGCGTCCCTCCATGACACCACAGAGATAAATATGAAACATCTGCTCATGAAAACACAGAGGGATATTGCATTGGGTGTTTCTGACGTTTCATCACTAAATGAGGCCGTGAAGCTCTGTGTGGATATGATTGTGGAGATATCAGGAATGGATTGCGGAGGGTTTTATCTCTTTAATAATCAGACCAGGGGGCCACACCTCATATATTCTACAGGATGTTCGGATGAATGGAAAGAAACTGTTGAATACTGGCCGCATGGTTTCCCTGGTGTTGAGATGTTAAGTCAGGGCAGACCACTGTATCTCCGCTATGATGAGATGAAAAACGCCGGTGAATTTGTCAGAAAAGAAGGTATCCGTTCTGCAGTAGCAATACCTGTATTCAATAAGGGTGAAGTAACTGGCTGTTACACCTTAGCTTCCCACACACTCGAAGAAGTGCCCAAAAATATCCGCCCGCTCATTGAAAGTATTGTAGTGGAAGTTGGCATTGCCATTGTCCACGGCCAGACACAACAGATCCTAAAAGAAAGTCAGAACGAACTGTACAGGTTATTTAACACGATAGATGACCTGGTATTTGTACTTGACAGAAATACCCGTATCCTCCGTACCAATCAGGCTGTTCTGGAGACTCTCGGTTACTCTCATGAAGAATTACAGAAGATGAATATCTCAGATCTCTGCCAGCCTAAGGAGAGAGGGGGTATAATAAAATCTTTTTCCGGGATCTATGACGGGAAAAAAGATTTCCATTCATGTACCTTTATAACAAAATCCGGGAAAAAATTACCTGTTGAAACCCACACCACACCCGGACACTGGAATAACACTGACGTTATTTTTGCAATCAGTCGTGACATGACAGAGAGAATTCGCACTGAAAATGCAATCAGAAACATTAACAGTAAATTAAATCTGCTATCCAGTATTACAAGGCATGATATTCTTAATCAGATTACTGCTCTTTCCGGCATTATTTTTCTCATACAGAAGATTATGCCGGATGACCCGAGAATACGCAAATATGTCGGTTTGTTAAAGGAGATTTCAGATACGATACAGGAACAGGTTACATTTACACGTGACTATCAGGATCTCGGAGTGAATTGTCCGGCATGGCAGAGAGTAAAACCGCTCTTTGAAAAGGTGAAGGCAGATGGTCCTTTTACAGATATTGAACTGGCGATTGATACAGGACACCTTGAGATTTTTGCTGATCCGATGCTTGAACGGGTGTTTTTTAATCTCATCGATAATGCTGTCAGACACGGACAACATGTGACAAAAATGTCTGTGACATTCCATGAGAAAGACGGTGAGGGCATTGTTGTTGTGCAGGACAATGGTGCAGGAATTCCTGCGAATATCAA
>DAOVRB010000319.1 GCA_030628325.1 Methanomicrobiaceae archaeon
AGATAATAGTTTCTTCAGGTGCTGACAGAACCTGTCAAACCAACAATCACGGATATAAAACCAACCCATAGTCAAAAATAGTTGTTTCCGGATAAACACAATTACAAAAGAATCTGCCCGAAAAAAGAGATTATATCAGTCTCTCTGCAGCTTCCCGGCCCATATTAAACGCTGCAACATTGATGTCCACAGTCTTTGGCGGAACAGACTTCTTTATCGCTTTTAGAAGAGAATCAACTGAAAGAGGCATAAAAACAGACGCAGAACCGAGCATCACAATATTCTGTGCAAGAGTGCTCCCTGCTTCAGAGGCAATCATCTCTGCATCAATAACATACAGATTCACATCATCAAGAGACTGTATCACATCCTCAGGAACCGGTACTTCCAGACCCTGCTGAAAGACAGACGTTGGCACGATAATGTTTTTATTTGTCACAATCACACCACCATCTTTCAGGAAATGACGGTACCTGAGAGCTTCAAGCATATCAAAAGAGATTATCATATCAGCAGTCCCCGGACTGATCAGCGGACCATAATCTCCGCCAATACGGATCTGACTCTCAACAGAACCACCACGCTGTGACATCCCGTGAGTTTCAGCACCCCGGACTGACTTCCCTTCAGTCAGGCAGGCCTTACCAAGCACATTTGATGCCAGAATCGTACCCTGTCCTCCCACACCTACAATGAGGAGGTCATAACTCCCGTTCATTGTCTCCCCTCCATCCTGATTGCACCCACAGGACAGATCTCTGCACACACCCCGCAACCACTGCAGAGTTCAGTAACAACCGCTTTTTCATCCCGAAACTCAATTGCAGGGCAACCGTATTTCAGGCAGAGACCACATCCGGTGCAGCGCTCAGCATCGACTTCAAAGTGCTTCCTCTTAATCTTAGCTCTTCTCTCAGAGATCACGCAGGCCTGCTTTGAAATGATTACGCGAACTCCCTTCTCTTCCTTCGCTGCCTTTAACGCATTCAGAGTGCCTGTAAGGTCATATGAGTGTACCACCTCAACAAAATCCACACCACAGGACCGGCAGAGGGATTCCAGAGACACAGGAGGGGTTTTTACACCTGTGGCAGTCTCACCTGTATTCGGATTTGGCTGGTGACCGGTCATGGCGGTAATCCTGTTGTCAAGGATTACAACGGTCATGTTCGCCCCGTTGTACACGGCGTTCAGGAGACCGTTTATCCCGGTATGCAGGAATGTCGAGTCCCCGATTGTACATATAACATCTCTTTTCTCACCCGAGTGCGCAATACCGCTTGCAACTGTGACAGATGCCCCCATACAGATTGTCGTATCAACACCGCCGAGCTGAATCCCAAGTGTATAGCACCCGATGTCACTCGGGAAGATGGCATCCTTAAACACCCGTTTCATCGCATAAAATGTAGCGCGGTGACCGCATCCGGCACAAAGTATGGGAGACCTCGGCGGGATATTAGGAACAGGAGTTACCTGCGGATATTCTCTGGTTGGTACAAACCCGGCTTTCTTCATCGCTAAAGCGACAGACGCAGGGTCAAGTTCCCCTTCATACGGCATACAACCGTCCTTTTTGCCGTGCACCACAACATTGCCTGCGACCTGCCTGACAACCTCCTCAACCACAGGAGCAAGTTCCTCAACAACAAGTACCATTTCATGCTGACGGACAAATTCACCCAGCCATTCCTCGTCAATCGGGTATCCGCCGATTTTTGCAAGTGACACATCATCGGGAATTAACTCAGATACATAAGATGCCGCAATACCACTTGTGATAATTGCAGTCTTACCCCGGAGCTCACAGGTATTGTACCCCGCCTCAACAAGATATTCTGAGAGTGGCTTTTGCTTCTCATTTAACTTTTTGTGAAGAACTCTGGTATGCGCAGGGACGACCACATATTGCTGCGGGTTTCTTTCAAAGTGTCCTTCCCGGTGTTCTGTACCGACATCCCCAAGCTCAACATCACTTTTTGAGTGGCAAATCCTCGTAGTTGGTCTGAAGATTACAGGAAGAGAAAACTTCTCTGAGATTTCAAACGCATCCCGCATCATCCCGTGCGCTTCCTGCAGGGTTGCCGGGTCAAGGCAGGGAAGCCTCGCAAAATGTGCATATAGCCTGCTGTCCTGCTCATTCTGCGAACTGTGCGCGTACGGGTCATCGGCACTCAGTATGACAAAACCCCCGGAAACCCCGGTGTATGCGCTTGTCATAAGCGGGTCAGCAGCAACATTCAGACCCACATGCTTCATTGTCACAAGCGAGCGCACTCCGGTCCATGCCGCCGCAAGGGCGTTTTCAAAGGCCACCTTTTCGTTTACGGACCATTCAACATAAAAATCGCGCTCTTTCTGATGCCTAAGCCAGTCTATAACTTCAGAGGAGGGTGTACCGGGATAACCGCCTGCAAAATCAATATTCGCCTCAAGGCAGGCACGGGCAATCACCTCATTTCCAAGCATATATTGTGTAACCATAGCAATCTGAGAGAGTTATATGTCATAGGATTACTTTTAATAT
>DAOVRB010000093.1 GCA_030628325.1 Methanomicrobiaceae archaeon
ATGGTCAGCCGTTCAATATCTGATCTCCAGAACCTGATGATGACGATCAGGATGATACCATTAAATCAGATTTTCAACCGGTTTCCCCGTGTAGTACGCGACGTTGCCCATCATGACGGGAAAGATGTTGAATTTTTAATGCATGGAGGTGAGACCGAACTTGACAGGAGTGTTATGGATGGTCTTGGAGATCCGCTTCTGCACCTGATAAGGAATGGTGTTAACCATGGTATTGAATCTCCGGAAGAACGGAAAATTGCAGGAAAGAGCCCTAAAGGAACTCTCATTCTTTCTGCCTGGAGAGAACAGGGTAATGTAATAATTGAACTTAAAGATGATGGCGCCGGTATTAACCGAAAAATTGTGCTTGAAAAAGCAATTAACAGGGGTCTCACTCCTATAGAGGGTTCGGAAGAACTGAGTGATGAAGAAATAATTAATTTCCTGTTCCAGCCGGGATTCTCCACTGCCAGTGAAGTAACAGATATCAGTGGCAGAGGGGTCGGTCTTGATGTGGTAAAAAGTGCGGTTGAATCTCTAAATGGTTCAATAAGAGTTGAATCTATTGAAGGAGAAGGCAGTACATTTACACTGATTCTCCCACCGACAATGGCAATTATTGATGTTATGATGGTCAGAATAAACGGTCTAAGATGTGCAATTCCCATCAATGCAATAGTTGAAATTGCGAGAGTAAACCTTGCTGATATTAACCGGATTGGAAACAGCGAAGTCCTGCGTCTCCGTGATGAAGTACTTCAGATCCACAAACTTGATGAAATGTTTGGTGGTGCCAGCAGGGGGGACATTGTTGTTATTGTCCAGTACCAGGGAAACAAGTGTTGTATCCCGGTTGATGTGGTAGAGGGACAACAGGAAGTCGTTGTAAAACCTATCAGTAATATTATTGGCAGTTGTGCCGGTGTTGGTGGAGTTACAATACCTGGTGACGGGGATGTTGTACCGATTCTGGATATAAACTCAATGGTATGAGGTTAAAATATGAATTTAAATGAACAACAACTGGATGCTTTAAAAGAACTTGGGAATATAGGAGCATCTCATGCTGCTACGTCTTTGTCACAGATGCTGATGAGTGAAGTGCATATGACTGTCCCTGAAGTGAATATTGTAGATATTTCTGATATTTCTGAATATTTCGGGGATGAAATCTGTGCTCTTGTAGTTTTTGAAATTCAGGGAGAGTTACTCCCGGGGGGGTATATATTAGTACACCTTCCACAAAAATCTGCAATACAGCTGACCAATACAATGCTTGGCATGACAGATACAGACAGGGAGTTTAATGAAATGGACGAGAGTGCCATGCTTGAAGTTGGCAACATCATGGTCTCACAATTCCTTGACGCGACTGCCACGCTCCTTGGTATAATAATGATTCCGTCTCCTCCGGCAATTGCGATAGATATGGCGCATGCCGCATTTGAAACTGTAGTATCCCAGGTCCTTGCGCCGGATATTAACGATGTAATACTGTTTAAAACAGAATTATCATCAGCAGAGCATGAGATAGACAGCACAATAATAATGCTCCCTAATTCAAAGACGCTGGAGGAAATATTAAGATTGCTCCAAAATCTCATCGGAACGCAATAAACAGATAAACACAGATTATATGGCAACAGATGAGAACAGAATAAAAACCACCAATATTGGAATTGGTGAATACCATGTAGGAAGCTTCTGTATGTCATCAATAGGTCTCGGTTCCTGCGTTGCTCTGATTTTTCACGATCAGAAGCGTTCTGTCGGTGCAGTTGCTCATATAATGCTTCCTGAAAGTGGAGGATGTGGGAACCGCCCGGGAAAATTTGCAGATACTGCAGTAGAGACACTTTTGATGGAACTAACATCACAGGGAAGCAATAAACGTAATATTGAAGCTACAATTGTTGGTGGGGCAAGCATGTTTAAGCAATTTAGTGGCAAGCTTGATATTGGCAACAGAAATATAGAAGCCGTCCGGAAAAAACTTAAAGAATTGAACATTCCATTAAAAGCAGAGGATGTAGGAGAGGATTTCGGTCGTTCAGTTTACTACCATCCTATGAAAAGTGGTAAAGTATATGTCAGGCGGGCAAACGGTACATGTACAGACCTTTAATTCTGGTTTTTGCAATATTCATTACATTTACGCCTGTATCAGCAGAAATCATTCTTTTTTCACCTGCTTCAAACTCTGTTTCAACATCGGATGTAAGAGATATCACTAACGGTCCGGATAATTCAGTTATATTTGCTACGACCAATGGAATTTCATACTATGATGGTTCATGGAGAATATCTCATATGGACTGGCTGCCCGATCATAAAGGACAGATGGATGATTTTGTTGTGGCAGTTGAATATGATAATAACAATAATTTGTGGATTGGATATGCAGGTGGTCTTCAGATATTTGACGGGGAAACATACACGACAATAACTGACCAGCAGTTGTTAAAAAACAGAATTATCAATGATATCCGGGCATGGAAAAACGAGATGTGGATCAGTACCGGAAATGCAGGTGTCCACCGTGTTGTTGACGGCGAGTGGAAATGGTTTCAGCCATTTGAAGAGGGCGGACTTGACTGTTATATAGTAAATGATATCGCTATTGATTACAACACAGGTTCTGTTATTGTTGTGTCAAAAAAATATGGAGGATTTATCTGCAGCGATATCAATAACTCCTTAACATTCAGGCAGATTGGGAAATCCCAAAATGCCCTGAAAGGAATGACCGGAGTTGTGTCTAACCCGCCTGGTGGGGTATATTTTTTTAATTCTACAGACATTGTAAAATATCATACATTAACAGGAATTATGCCCATCTTAAATATCAATGATCTGCCTGCAGGTACTCACAGAATATATGATATCTCTGTAACAAAGGATGGAAAAATTGTTATTGGTACTGATTTTGGGATTTCATGCTGGAAAAATGATGAATTGATACTTCATCATGACAGAGCGTCCGGCCTTGGAAATAATATTGTCCAGAAAGTATTCGTAGATAATGCAGGCAGGTGGTGGTTTGCCAATAAAGGCTATGTCGGTTATTATTATGATAATAAAAATGTACCGGTGATTCCAGTCAGTTATGTAGATTATGACACCAAATCTGAATCTAACGGAGAAAGATCACCTGATACAAGTGTGTCTGAATTGCCGCATGGTGTTAGAGATGAGAATTCAGATACAGTTTTGTCATCAGATAATGGAGAAAATAACAAAGATTCTCTCCTTGAAAACCTAAAATTTTTTATAGATTCTGTGTTTAATTTATTACCTTTATAATGTAAAAACACATGAAATCTCCTGGTTACAGTTCCAAATAATGAAAGTGGCCCTTCTGCCCAGTCTGAAAATGATGATTGCCACTTTCATCAAACAGTGCGTGACTGAGAGGTCATGCACGTTTTTACTCATATTTCATGAACTTTAATTACATGAAGTACATACTCATTTAATGAATCAAAAAAGATCATCTTAGCATGTTTTGCCTTTTTTTCATCATCAGAGAATATATCATTCGCAAGATATTCCAGAGTGATCATGTAAAAATAGAGTGATTTATATCGTTTCTTCAAATCTCTTAATGTGATCTCAGCTTCATTTTTATTATCATGTATTGTATAATATGCATAGTCCAGGAGTTGTATCAGATATTGTGGCATATCTTTTTCTTTAGCCTGATCCCTGAAATTGAAATATGATTCTATGCTATTTGAGAGAAGAGACAATTTAATCCCATAATATATCGGTTCAAGATTATTTGGGTACTGCTGCATCATCTGCTTTACTACACCCGATGCCCCCATACCATCTCTCTGTTCAACTGCCTGATTATAACTCTCTCGTAGAAAATCAAGATCATTGTAAAATCGTTCGACAGCAAATTTCAGGAGTTCTTTCCTCTTTGAAACATTCCCATCTTTTTTTGCTTTTTTAATTCCGGTTCTGAGAAACCAGCGTTCACTTGGAAACCATTCCAGTGATTTTGTTGTCATTATCCAGAACACAGATTCCATTAATGGAGTTTCATTATTATCCAGAAATTTAAACCGGTAAATTGGCGGCCGGACTCTTGCAAGTTCAAGTAACTGCTCCCGTGCGGCAAGTTCATATCTTGATGGTCTGATGTCTCTATCAGAACCTATATTTTGTTTCTCAATTTCAGAGAGCATAAGATAGCAATATGCAATGTAATACCCCACTCTGGCATCATACTTCCAGTTATCTGAGAGATATTCAACTGCATTTAGGTAATCTTTATTTTCCATCAGTTTTATAGCGGATAATATTCGCAACGTCACCTTATTTGATGATTTTCTCTTGCTGCGTGCTGCATTGCTGATAAGCCGCTCAACATAATCAAGATCAATTTTTGTATCAGGTGCATTCAGTACCCGAAAAGTAACTGAATCTATAAATTCGTCATATACATTGTTATCCAAATCGGGAAATGCATTATCAAGTGTTGAAATGATATGTCCATAAAAAACAGGAAGATTTAAATTAATTTTATTTGAATTTTTGTCAATATAAGCGAAGAGATCTTTCTTTAACACATCAATTTTTTCATATTTGATTGCATCAGTTAATCTCTCATTTTTAGCCATATCTTACCATATTATCTATTGATGTTTTACTGTATTTAATGTTATAGAGAGCCTGTCCATTCAGTGCTGATCTGTCAGGACAGTAATGATCAGCAAGACGTAGCATTAGCCCTACATCAAAACTGAATTTCCTGCTGTCTTTGTCATAATATTTTGTTTTGATGTGTTTTTTAACAGGAGTCAGGTCCACATGGGACAAGAGTTTGGTTATTAGCGTTCCTTTGTCAATGATGTCATTGAGGAGTCTGGTTCCGCATTTATCTACAAACAATACCATAAGGGCAAAGTCATCCAAGTATTTAAATGTGCCCAAATGTGGTCGTCAGCGGCCAAAAACGAAAATTTTGCTGTATCTTTAAAATTATAGTGGCAAATGTTGCTTTTTGAACTAATGGTAAACGCAATTCCGCGTTTCACATCGCCATTCAGGGGAAGGGCGTTGTTCGAGAAAGTTTTTTTTTAAAACTTTCGTTTACCATCGTTTAATTTAAAAAAATGTGCATGACTTACGTTGTGTCAGGCAATGTTTGCTGAAAATACAATTTGCGTTTTCATGCCAATAAACCTTTGGCACTATACAGGCTGTGACACAATGCTCGATCTGCAAAAAAAGAGGCATAATTTGAGCTTCTTTCTGAGATGGTATTAAATAGTATAACTATGGCGACACAGTTCTGTCACAGCCTGTATAAGAAGAAAACCAAAAATTCCTGAAACTTTGGTTTTCGACTCTGGGTCAATTTTATATGTGGGATTGTTGGCTGGACAGGCTCATATATCCATCATTTTTTACTGATTTCGCCATAATAATATTCACCTGCAGAACGCTGTTCACGGTCAAGGAAACTACCCGGTTTGTTTATTCTTGGTCTGCCACTCTGATCTCGTCTGAAT
>DAOVRB010000106.1 GCA_030628325.1 Methanomicrobiaceae archaeon
CAGCAGGACCCGTAAGACTTCCGCTGGATGATCTGGACGGAGAAAAAACTGAAAAACTTAGAGAGGCACTGAGAAATTATGATTAAAGTAGCAATCTGTGGTGCGCTTGGCCGCATGGGTATGACCATAGGGAAACTTGTTAATGAAGCCCCTGATCTTGAACTGGTGGGCGGGATTGATATCAGGAGCGGGTCATTTTATGATGTCCCTGTTGTCACTTCGTCTGAGATAGATTCATTTCTGGAATCAGTGAAACCTGATGTCCTGATTGATTTTACTATCGCAACCGCTGCTGTCGAAAATATAAAGGCGGCAGCGCGGCATGGGACGGCATTGGTTGTAGGCACAACCGGCTTTTCACCAGAACAGCGTACAGAGATTGAGACTGTAATAAACGGTACCGTGCCTGCAGTAATCTCAAGCAATTATAGTGTTGGAGTAAATATCTTCTGGCGTCTTGTGCGTGAGGCGGCAAAGCAACTTGGCGATTATGATATTGAAGTCATTGAGGCTCATCATCATTTCAAAAAGGATGCACCGAGTGGCACTGCAAAAACAATTTTAAATATTATTGAAGAAGAAATTGGCGAGCGGGAAAAGCTCTATGGTCGTGAGGGTATGATTGGTGAGCGCGGTAATGAGATAGGAGTTCATGTTATACGTGGCGGTGACATTGTCGGAGACCATTCAGTTCTGTTTGCTGCAAATAACGAAACAATTGAGCTCTCTCATCGTGCATATGATCGTGCGGTATTTGCGCATGGCGTGATCCGTGCGGTTCGGTGGATTGCAGGCAAAGAAACCGGCATACATTCGATGGATGAAGTGCTGGGCCTGTAATCTGAATGGAGTATAGAAGCAGGTCACAATCGAAATCTATTTTATCATTTTTTGCAAACATTATTAGCAGGTAAATTTATGGTAGCAATTATTGATCCTGAGAAATGTACTGGCTGTGAATCATGTGTGGATGTATGTCCTTCCGCAGCAATCGAAATGAAAGAAGGTATTGCAGTTGTAGATGCAGACTTGTGTGTAGACTGTGAATCATGTGTGGATGAGTGCCCGGCTGAAGCCATCCGCATGGAATAAAACAAATTTTTTATACTTTTCCTGTTATAATCAATCATAACTATGATTAATGTAGGAGTGCTTGGTGCCACTGGTGCGGTGGGGCAGCACTTTGTTCAGCTTCTTGCTGATCATCCCTGGTTTAATCTCCAGACCCTCACCGCATCAGAACGCAGTGCAGGTAAATTATACCGCGATGTCGTAAACTGGAGACTTGACGTTCCGTTTCCTGACACTCTGGGTGATGTGACTGTCAGTCCCACTACTGTTAAGAGTGTCAAAGATCTGGATATTGTGTTTTCTGCAATACCTGCAGATATTGCAACATCAATTGAATCGGATATTGCAAAAGCGGGTGTGGGTGTGTGTAGTAATGCAGCATCTCACCGTATGAATGTGGATGTGCCTCTGGTAATCCCTGAAGTAAATTCGGAGCATCTTGGTCTGATTGATGTTCAGCGTGACAACGGGTGTGAAGGTTTTATTGTTACCAACCCGAACTGTTCCACGATTATACTTGCAATGGCCCTAAAACCACTGCTTTCACTGGCTTTTAATAAGGTATACGTAGCAACCATGCAGGCCGTGTCAGGTGGAGGCTTTAACGGGGTTTCTGCTATGGCTATTTATGACAATATCATCCCTTATATCGGTTCTGAAGAGGAAAAAATGGAACGTGAAACACAGAAGATTATGGGGACATTTGATGGATCTGAAGTCATCCCTGCACCTTTTGCTGTGAGCGCGAGTTGTCACCGTGTGCCTGTAATAGATGGGCATACAATGGCAGTCTGGCTTGATCTTGAGACTCCTGTTAACGAAGTTAAACAGATGTTCCGAGAGTTTAGTGCACCATTTTCCGGCCTTCCTTCACAACCTGACAAATCCATTTACCTGTTTGATGAAGCAGACCGACCTCAGCCACGTCTTGACAGAAACCGTGGAAATGGCATGACAGTCTCTGTCGGGCGTGTCAGGGAAGGACTCCGTTTTATAACAATGGGACATAACACCATACGTGGGGCAGCAGGTGCATCAATTTTAAACGCAGAATTAATCACCTCGAAGAAGTATCTCTAATCGGGGGAGGTAATACCTGATGACAAAAGATAACACAGTATTCGTTGGTAACAAACCAGTAATGAACTATGTACTTGCAGTTGTTACTCAGTTCAACAATGGTGCGGATGAAGTCTCAATTAAGGCGCGCGGAAGGGCAATATCAAGGGCGGTTGATACTGCTGAGATCTCTCTGAACAAATTCCTTGACAATGTAGAAAAAAAGAATATTGCTACATCAACTGAGGTTATTGACACTGATAGCGGCAGGACAAATGTCTCCAGTATTGAAATTATATTGTCCCTGAATTCAGTGTGAGGTGGCAATTGCCTCTTTCATTAAACGGTGCCTGACAATTCATGACTTTAGTCATGAGGTGGTTACTCTCCACCAGAAAAGATATATTTTATTCATAGTAATGTTATCTACTATGAAAATCCGACCACTCATTGTTGCAATCCTGTTTGTATGCATGTTTGCTTCTCCTGTATTGAGTGCAGAATCGGGGCGTATCAGTTACATCTCTATTGATCATATTGAGATTGAACTGGTTGATGACGTCGCTACAATAAACGTGGATTATCGGATTGATGATATGGTTTCGTTTCTTGTAATGCTCCTTGGCAAATCTGATCTTAAATATAAAATTGGTGTGGCTTTAAATTTTGAAGATGCAAAATTTATCAGGGCAGATTTAGACCATGCCATACTTGTCGTAAGGGGGATTTCTTATGATTATGGGGATGGTTCATACTGGTTCCCTGAGCACCAGTTTGGCATTATACTTCCTGAAATTGTTGTAAAAACACCTCAGAGCAGCCGTAATTTCACCAATACTGACATTATCCCATATGGAATCGGATATTTTGGTGAAAAGTAACCGACCATTCCTTTCGGTTCATCGATCACCTCTGCAATCTACTGGTGTTGTCAGGCGTATCTGAAAGAGAGTGGAGAGAGTTTCCTGTCTCTCATGCACTTATATGTTTCACAAACTAAATCCCCCGTCAATGCAAGATATACTCACGTGGGCCGATAAAGGTGAAATGGTCGGGACTATTGAATGCTTCCTGTTTGGCAGTTGTTAGGTCTGGTTCCATCTGCCTGTAATAATGATGAGAAAAAATTCAGGAGAATATATTGGACCAGAAAAAAACGAATTAAATGAATTATATCACTGTAAAATCAGAGTTCATCCTTTTTATCATTGCTTAATTTCAATTCTGCCCATTTTTTCAGATGTTTCTGCACATATAACCCGGTAAATGAGCATAACAGACCACCAATAATTGAAAATATTATTATTCTGACACCATCATCCATATTGAACGGAAAGTCAATATTCCCGCTTAATGACAGGACGTAGACACTTGCTCCCCATCCAAAGATACCAATTGAGGCAATAAAGAACGGCATCACAGAAAGTTTTCCAAGATTTTGCCGTTCATTCAGATATACATCAGTAAGTTTTCCTGCCAGTGCGGTCAGTCCTGATGCGGTAAACCATGTAACCGAGCCATATACGAACGAAAGAAGCAGGAAGAAAATACCTGCATCTTCAGGATACCATTTTAGCAGACTTGACAAACCCATAATAAAGCCGAGAACTGCAAGCAGTATTGCTATTGAGTACGCAAGAAAACTGAATCTTCCACCTCTGAATGATGACCGCAGACCATTAAAGAACAGGCTGAAATATTCGTCTATACCATAACCTTTGAAGAGCAGGTAAATCCCGATAACTCCCATAACAATGATTATGGCAATGTCCGGATATCCAATCAGGTATGCAATTGCATAGAGGAGCATTGCAATGCCTGCCGGAACAAATACCTGTCTGGCAATTTTTGGGTCATCAAATATTTTTTTTATTATATAATATGTACCTTCCAGATTTGGCATCTGCTTGATAATAACACGCTGGATGCTGCTCACAGGTACTATTGACTGAATGATTGGTAAAATAAATTCATCTTCTGCACCGTCTGTAACAAGAATGCATTTTGTTATTGTATTATTTTTGACAACCCTGCTAAGGTCGGCTGAAATTTTTCTGTCACCCTCTATCATGTGCATGTGATTGCCGGCGAGAACAGTTATTAGAACATCCTCGCCCATTTCCAGGCGCTCATCATATGTTTTTATTGCCTGGAATATTGCATTTGTGTCAGAATCCTCCGGGTCTGCCAGACCTAATTTTGTGGCAGCATTAAGACAGGCTACTCTTCCGACAACCGGGCTTTCAATATTTCCCTTATACCCGATATCGTCATCGCGGTCAATACACAATATTAGTGTCCGATCTGTAGACATCTGAATAAACATCTCCTCAGAGGTATTAAATAATTCCTGAATTAATAGCGTAAAAAAAATGTAACTGTTCAGGTTGACCTGTGAGCAACCAGAGAGGGAAACAGATTCCCTTCAAAAGTTTTCACAGGGAAAGCCAGAACCGGCTGCTCATTCTTTTTCACTGTCGGGATATATCCTCTGACGCGGCAGAAGCAGAAAGCTCCCTGTTCACTCCTGAAAGTCTAAGAAATTTTCTGCTGCAGTCTGACCATCCTGATCTCCCGTTCAGCCTGATTATTAGAGAATGGGACAGAGAGATCGTGCATGAACAGGAGGATCTCCCTCTGGCATTTTTGGCAACGGTCAGTGGGGTTTTTTGCCTTTGACTGCTTCTTACGGTCACGTCTCACGGGCTGGTCAGAGAGACCTTCTATTTCACTCATGATCTCATATAACATGAAGGAACAATATCAGACAATCAGGAAAAGGAAAGCCAGTTTGATCTGAAGGTCTTACACTTCAAAAGTATCTTTATTTTCCACAATAACCAGTGCAGGAAGACGCATCCGAAGATCATAATACTTATCTGGATATAATTTGTGTGAGATCTCAAGAGCAAACCTGCCAATATCTGCCTTCAGAAGTTTGTCATATTTATCTTCCATAGTCTGGAAAAAATGGATTATTGATTTTAGCGGTGTTTCCTGACTTTTTTTTAGAATATGCTCCATGAACTCAATTCCAATTTCAACAGGTATTTTCATTTTGTAATTATC
>DAOVRB010000291.1 GCA_030628325.1 Methanomicrobiaceae archaeon
ACAGGAGAACCTTTTAGCGGGGCGAATAATTCACTGAAACATTCTGTTGCACTGTTGCAGAGTGAAGTTGCCCACGCATCGGCAAGTGCAACATTCGCTGAAAAAACGGTGACCGCATCTGCGATTCCGAATGAGATTGAAGGACCCACTGTCGCTGATGACGTACAGACTCCCAATATTTCCTGCTGTGGAGGGAGAATAAATGCAATACGGTCTGACAATGCAAAACTCCCTGCATGAAGTCCGATTCTTACATCACGATTGGAAATTAGTGCAATGTCGCCCCCATTATCCACGAGGGCAAATTCAGCGCCTGCATCCTGCATGGCTTCGACACCCTGCCATGCAATTGTACCGGCAACTGCAGCCATCGGCCCCACACCTGCCTGTTCTGCTGCGTCTGACATACGCTTTGCTGTAATGCTACCGAAATCTGTGTGGTAGGGCTCCAGTGCTGAACCAAAATAAGGATCCAGAAAGATCAACTCTTCCAGTTCGAGGCGCGCCTTAAACATTGCGTCTTTTGCGGCTTCAATGTGGGCTTGTTCATCAGCAAGGATGGTAGTGATGGTTGTTTTATACTGGAAATGTTCCCGTATCATTGTTGAATAGATAGGGCGCCGTGCGGACAGCTTTCAACACATTTTCCGCAGAGCACACACTGGTCCTGCCTGAGTGCGAGGCACCAGTTTTCGTCAAAGTAGAATACATCCTGTGGACAGATGCTGATGCACGCACCACAGTCAATACATTCTGTTTCGTCCCTGACAACTGAATTTTCAATTGTTTCAACCCGTGCACCGGCCTTGCGCATTGTATCAGATACCAGTTCTGCATCGGCATCGGGGACATCTATCAGGACTTCACCTGCCATTGATTCAATGCGGGCCCTCTCAACATTAATGAGCACGCCTGTATCTATGACAGTACGGGCAATCAGGGGTTCACGTCCGCCTTTCCTTGAAAAAGTTACTTTGAATTTCATTATTTCCACCTTGCCCCGAACAGTTTGCCCAGATCAATTGCCGAAAGAAGGCCGACAAGTTTCCCTGACTTGTCAACGACGGGAAGAGCGCTGATATTATTCTTTTCCAGTTTCATTGCAGCGACATCAACCGTCTCATCAGGTGAAGTTCTGATAACACGCCTTGTCATGATATCACTGACCCTAGACCCTGAACTCTGCATAACCACGGCCTTTGAAGTATCATAGGTAGTTACAATACCCACGACTATTCTTTCGTCATCTACAACAGGCAAGTGATTTGTCTCGCCCTTCAGGAGTTTCTTTGCCGCATCTCTGATCTTCTCATCCTCTGAAATGCATGGCACATTCCTGTTCATGATTTCCCTGACCCGGGGGGTATGCTTTGTCTCGCAAATTGGTTTTGTTGTCTCTGTTACATCTATCTGGCGTGTGGGCAGAGTGAGTTCCATCTTTCCTGCTCTTACCCAGTCCCTGAGGTGCAGGGCAACTTCCCTTGCTTTTCTGTAGCTGGACATGGAGGATGTCTTTACTTCCTCACCGTTAATTTCAATCACGCCGCTTTTTAATTCCGCGTATGTAATCTCTCTGATTGTTGGTCTGTTCCGGTTTGGTATACCATAGTCCACAATTGATGTTTTGATATCTTCATCCCTGACTGCAGTACTGCGCACGATCTCAGAATCCAGTACAGGTATTGGCACACCTACCCCGATATACATGGAAACCCCGTAACCGGTGAACGATGCAGCCCGTATGAAGTCTGTCGACATATCTTTCATATCGCCGGTTGTCATGATTGTGCCGAATCCGGTAGCCGGGGAGGACTGTGTGCCGCTCCCGATTATCATACCCTGCGTTCCTCCGAGAAATATTTGGGTTCCACTGCCGATAACCCTGAATTGCGGATCATTTGCAAGCGGGGAGAGGGTTCCTGCACCGGAATAACTAACGTTGCCGCATTCGGGGAGCAGTGTCCCCATATATGTGTGCAGAACATTTTCAGTGCTGTTTGTGGCAGCAGCATAGCACTGGTATGAGTTTCTCGGGTTGCACATAACTGCCTGATTGAGATCTTCAAGGAGTAGTTCCGTGTCTATTGTCTTTCGCGGATAGCAATCGGTCCCTTTTGAGATTGCACGGAGTTCTATTGATTTCCCTGCAATTAGATCTTCTATTACATGTGCGCCGCCGTATCTGCTGCCTCTGGTTTCAGACTCCTGGGTCGCACCAAGGTAGGCATCAACTGCTGCAATGCCTGCATATGCTTCAACATCGTTCAGCCACACCCTTTCCATCCTGATTGGCGGATCTGCATGTCCAAAATTAAAAAATGCACCTGATGAACACATGGCACCGAAGGTGCCTGTTGTAACAACATCCACTTCTTTCAGAGCGCCTTTTACTCCCAGTTCGCTGACAATTCCGGGCATTTCTTCTGCCGTAATAACCCGTGCATTGCCATCGCGAATTCTGGTATTAATCAGGTCGATGGACTTTTTCATAATATATAGTTGTCTCTTTTGAATATTAAATACTATGAAATATTACCCCGAGTAATATCAATTATTATTACCTCTGTGAAACATCATATAGTATGCATATTGATCAGTTCATCGGGAAAATGGAGGAGATTGCCCCGCCGGAACTTGCCGAAGATTTTGATGAGAACCGAATCGGGCTGATTGTGGAGGGAATGGAGGACGTCAATAAAATATACTGTGCACTGGATGTAACTCCTTATGTTGTTGAGAGA
>DAOVRB010000222.1 GCA_030628325.1 Methanomicrobiaceae archaeon
ATTTATTTCACCCATACCAATGGCACTATGACTGTCATCTCTACCAAGATTGTCATGGATATGTGCATGTGAAAATGGCAGTTCCAGATATTTGTCAAGGCACGCATTAAGATATGCATGACCAACATCCAGTGCCAGACCTGTTTCACCAATCAGAGGTAGTTCATCCGGGCATTTTAAGAAAAAATGTTCCCAGTTCGGCATATTTTCAACAAAAAAAGTAATGGAACATTCATCAGCAAGAGCTCTCAACTCAGCCAGAGATTTTTTAAGCTGCCTGGCTGCCCGTTCATACTCCTGCTTCCACGCATAATAACCGGGGTGAATTATTACACTGGCATTAACTTCACCGGCAATTTCAAAGGAATGCCCGATAACTTCAACACTGGCAACCCGTATAGGTTCAAGCTGACTTGAAATATTTACACTTCTTGCCGGAGCGTGGATAAAGTATTCAAAATTATAGCTTAACAGAGGTTCGGCTGTTTCAAGATAATGCAAACCATCGTCCATAACTTCAACAATATCTGTAAGTGGAGCTAAAAAATCAAGTGCAACCTCAAGAGACTTGTCACTAAGGCAATAAGTCGAAACACCAAACATAACTGAAAATTAACTGCTAACCAAAAAAAGGTTATTGTATTAAACAATCATTCAGAACACTGTGGAAAATACTTACAAATTTCATCAGAATTTGCATCACATTCTAAAATTTTCATGGATTTGCCATTAACAACAGCATCGGCAATTTTGTACCTTGCTTCATGAAGATCTCTCCAGACCGTCTTTCTGGAAACACCAAGAATCGCAGCAGCTTCTTCCTGATTTAGTCCATCAAGATCTATCAGTTTTAGAAGTTCAATTTCGTCATGGCGGAGAAATACGGAATCACACTCAGAGTTCTCCCTGCAAACAGGGGCAAAACACCTGTAACGGGCAGATGGATCAATATTGCGTTTAACCCTCTGGCGGCCACGCCCCCTGCCAAATCCCCTTCCATGTCTGTTTTCATTCATAAGAGATTAAATTCCTTTTTTAAAAAAATCCAGATTTCTTTAATTGCATCTGCCGAAGGACATTTTTGTGATACCACCGGCTCTCTGTTTTTTATTGCTTCAATTACCTTTTTGTCAAACGGTATTTTTCCGGCAAGGGAAATGCCTGCTTCCTGGCAGTAATCCTCAATTTTAAGAGATACAGTCTCTTCGAGATCAAATTTGTTAATTACAACAAATATATCCACCCCAAACTTATTACATACAGTTACAACTCTTTTCAGGTCATGAAGACCGGATATACTGGGTTCTGTAACAATCAAAACAGCATCCACACCAGTAACCGTAGCAATCAGCGGACAACCGATTCCGGGAGGACCGTCAATCAGAAGAAGTTCTTTATCACCTGCTTTTTCATAAATCAACTTTTTTACTTCTGTCACTAAAAGACCGGTAGTGCCGGAACCCGGTTCAAGTCTGGCATGAGCAAACGGTCCGAAACTCGTTTTTGAGTAATAAATTTCTCCGTTAATCCGTGTTTTCATAACAACGGCATCAGAAGGACAGAGAAGTGTGCATACTGCACATCCTTCACATTTTATGGGGTTTACACTAAATCTGCCATCCTCAAAAGTAATTGCATCAAACCTGCATAATTCCTCACATAAACCACACAGGGTACAGGCATCCTGATCAATTTCAGCGACTTTCAGTCCATAATACGGTTTGGTTAATTCAACCGTGGGATTTAGGAGAAGTTCAAGATTTGCCGCATCCACGTCACAGTCAGCAAAGGCAATACTGCATTCTGCAAGAGACGCAAGTGCACCGGCCACCATTGTTTTTCCTGTTCCGCCTTTACCACTGATAACTGCGAGCTTTTTCATCTGTTTCCTCCACAGAGAGATTCAATATGATCTAACAGGTCAGTAAACTGTTTCTGCCAATCCGGGTAATAAACAGAGAAGAGTTCTCCCCTGTTCTGAATTGCAGCAATCTCCCTGTCAAAGGGAATTTTCAGAAGAATTTCAAGGTCATTCTCTCTGCAGAATTCCTCTGTTTCATTATCCGACCCGTCACTCCTGTTGATAACAACACCAGACGGAACTCCTATTTTTTTTACGACTTCTGCTGCGAGTTTCAGGTCATGAAGGCCAAATGGTGTTGATTCTGTAACAAGTATGCAAAAATCCGCACCTTCAACTGTTTCTATTACCGGGCATGCCGTGCCGGGTGATGAATCATATATTACAAGCGGAGAAGATTCAGATAACCGTTTTACGGTCTTAATAATCTCTATGCCATTTGCTTCTCCTTCATTGAGAACACCGGTAATCAACCGGAGATTAGAATCAATCTGTGCATCCCAGAGCACACCAATCGTTTTTGGCACTTCAGATATTGCATCATTCGGGCAGACGATCAGACATCCACCACATGAGTGACACAAATTCTGGAGTACCATTACCTGGTCTTTTAGGACAGTAATTGCCCCATATTGACAGAATTCACCACACTTACCGCAGAAATCACACTTATTCTCATCAATAACCGGAATTGGAAGTGTAACTATGGATTCCTTTCCTTTCTCTTCAAAGAACAGGTGCAGGTTTGGCTCTTCCACATCACAATCAACCAATACTACATCGCGATTCCCTGAAATTACGTACGAAAAATTAGCAGAGAGAGTACTTTTTCCAGTACCTCCCTTTCCACTGGCAACCACAATTTTCATAATATGTCTGGCAATTTATAGGATTTTTTCCAGATTTCCTTCCTTATACAGGTTAAGTGCCTCACGGACTGAACCGCCGTCTTTGTACTGATACACTTCAATACCTGAAACTTCAACTGCTCTCTGGGCATTTCCACCCATCTGCCCGGTGATGAGTACATTAACATCATTGTTAATTAAAAGCTGTGCAGATTTGGGTCCGACACCACCTGTTGCATCAACATTTTCATTTGCAATGCTCTTTTCCTCACCGGTTTCATCATCAACAATGATAAAATATGGTGACCTGCCAAAGCTTCTCTCAGCAGGAGAATCCAGAGAGTTACCTTTTGATGTTATACAGATTTTCATTTTTTTCACCTGATACTCAGACCCTGTCAAATCAACTAATATGAGCCACAATTATCAATATAATTATATTGATTTGCGAACTGGATATAATAATTTATTTACCCAAAAAGATCTGATTTGACAGACTCACTTAAGTTTCGATTATTACCTATATCCATATGACTTTATAGGTGATGATTGTACTAAATACCGCAGAGGGTATAATGGTATATAAGCATCTTTTTGGACCAGTCCCATCACGGCGACTGGGAGTTTCACTAGGTATAGATCTTGTTCCAATGAAAACCTGCAGTTACAACTGTATATATTGTGAATGTGGAAAGACCACAAACC
>DAOVRB010000067.1 GCA_030628325.1 Methanomicrobiaceae archaeon
TCAAATACGCCTGAGAGAATCTCCACCCTGTCCGGTTCACGACGCGGAGAGGAGAGAGAACTCTGACCAGGCCTCCTGCGGTCAAGCATCTCCTGCAGATCATCTTCATCAAAAGGTATACCCGGCGGGCACCCGTCCACTACCACACCAAGTGCCCTGCCGTGGCTTTCACCAAAAGTCGTACACCTGAAATTACGTCCAAACGTATTCATTTCATCATCTCCCTGACATGCCCGGGTTCAACAACAATTCCCGTAAATATCCTGAACTGTTCACATAACTGATGGACAAACATCTCCTCACCGGATATGCAGGTACACCCGACAGCACCGGCGAGAGTAAGCAGAGGTGTCATAGGCGGGGTGTAGACCAGATCAAAGACAGTCATACTCTCTCTCAACTGATCGCGGGTAAGAAGCGAGCCTCCGTTTTTGCCCATACCTACCGGCGTTGCGTTCACCACAACATCCGGTGAAAGACTGCTGAAATCATCAAGGCCACCAGCACTGCACCCGAACCGCTCTGCAACCTCTGCCGCCCGATCTTCGTTCCGGTTTAGCACAATAACATCCATACCAAGATCCCTCATCGCATATACGGCACCCATCGCCGCTCCGCCTGCACCGAACACAACCCCCACGTCACCTTCATGCCCTTCAAGCGGACGTCTGACACCAATCCAGTCAGTATTTGAACCGTACATCTTCCCCTCACAGTGAAGAACCGTATTTACCGCACCAATGGCCTCTGCATGTTCATCTATTGAATCCAGATATGGTATAACTGCCTGCTTATGCGGGATTGTCACACTAATACCCCTTACGTCCATCCCGCGTGCATGACGGATAATTTCACCGGCATCTTCATACTGGAACCAGGTATAATGGAAATTCAGACGATACTCCTCAAAAAGCCTGTTATAAATACCCGGGCTTTTGCTGTGAAAACACGGGTTTCCGGCAATTCCACAGAGGCGGAGAGGCGGACTCTCAGGCTCTGTCAGGAGACGTTCCACTCTTTTTAACTCCGGAGCCGGAAGAGAGATCTTTCTCATGAAATCCAGTCCGGACTTTCGCTCTTCACTCCCGGCAAGACCGTTTTTGAGAATGTAAGTAATCTTCGCACAGACCTCATCCACAGTACAGGTGCCTGTATCTATGCAATAATCAGCTGAACTGATATAAGCGGGCATCCGTTCACGCAGAAGAACCAAAATCTCATCATGAAGAGGAAATACAGTAAGAGACGGGCGTTCACTGCCACTGATTCGCTCTTCAATGACGTCCAGAGTCGTGCAGAGCATAAAAACAGTACTCCCGGCACGGAAATTGCGGACATTTACAGGGTCCATAACCGCACCACCACCAGTACTCACAACAGATGAACACTTCGGGAGTGCTGCAATCACCTCAGACTCTGCCTTCCGAAAGATCTCTTCACCTAAATCTTTGAATATCTCAGAAACAGAGAGACCCATCATCTCTTCGATCCGTGCATCGGTATCTATGAAAGGTACAGAAAGCATTTCTGCAAGCTTCATCCCGACAACAGTCTTACCAGTACCCCGAAACCCTGTCAGGATTATTCGTTCCAAAGGCCTGCCCCCCTCAGTATATCCCAGAAACCCGGAAAAGACTTACTTACGCATTCTGCAGACTGTATCCTCACACCACCGGCACCAAGACCAATAATCGCACCTGCCATTGCTGTCCTGCGATCGTTTTTGGGATCCACCGTACAGCCATAAACCCCTCCAGGGTTTATGAACAGTTTCCCGTCCAGGTACTCCGTTTTTGCACCACAATTATGAAGCATCTCTTTTATCGCCTCAATCCGGTCACTCTCCTTATAACGGAGATGTTCTATCCCGGAAATTACTGTAGGACTCTCTGCAAAAGCGGCAACCGAAGAGAGTGTCTGCACAGTGTCAGGCGATGATGACATATCAATTTCAATGCCCTGCAGCACGCTGTCACGTACAACT
This sequence comes from Methanomicrobiaceae archaeon, assembly GCA_030628325.1. Classification (GTDB taxonomy): domain Archaea; phylum Halobacteriota; class Methanomicrobia; order Methanomicrobiales; family Methanomicrobiaceae; genus DAOVRB01. The sequence goes on from DAOVRB010000067.1 coordinate 1,985, forward strand.
TCAACAGAGTCTGCATAATAGCGTACCCGGCAACCCATCGCCTCAAGGGCAGAGAGAAACTGCAGATCCCCCTGCACAGACTCCGGATTTAAGTTATCAACTACCACACGGCCACCGCAGACCGCTGCAATTGCAAAGAGATACGAAGCCGATGAATAATCTCCCTCTATCCTGTATTCACGGCCAGAATACCCGCCTGGAGATACAGAGAAATGCCTGTAACCGGAATTTACGACACTAACACCAAATGTCCTCATAACATCCAGTGTAATGTCAAGGTACGACTGTGAAACCGCCTCACCTTCAACTGCAATTCCTACCGGTTCTTTCGCATAAGGAGCAGCGATCAGGAGTGAAGAGACAAACTGGCTGCTAACAGACGCATCAAGACTGGTTTCTCCCCCATTCAGAGGACCCTCCACCATAAACGGCGGGTACCCATCTTCATTACAGTATTCAATTCCGCATCCAAGAGTACGAAGGGCATCCACAAGCGGACCTGCCGGCCTCTCTTTCATCCTCCCGCTCCCTGTTATAAGAACAGATGCGTCAGAAAGGGAAGCTGCAGAAGTAATCAGCCTCAGACTCGTGCCGGAATCCCCGCAATCCAGGATCACCTCTCCGGTACAGGGAAACTTCCCGTTGCAGCCAACAATTCGGATCTCACCCTTATCCCCATTCTCCTCAACAGACACACCAAGACTACGAAGGACATGACATGTTACACCGATGTCATCAGATGACAGGACACCCACTATACTGGATACACCACTCCCCAGTGCAGCAATGATAAGTGCCCTGTGGGTGTAACTCTTTGAAGGCGGCGCGGAAAAACATAGATCCACATTCTCCACCCGCTCAAGGTCTACGTCCATATTTCACCGCCCCCTGACATTACGTTCATTTCCTCTCCTGCAATCTGTTGTAGCAACCGAGATTTTTTATATCTGCCATCTGACTCAGTTCATCAACCACATCTTTCCAGCCCTTTTCTGCATTAAAATCGATGAAAAACACATAACTCCACATCCCGCGTTTTGAAGGCCGTGATTCAATCCTGGAAAGGTTAATATCCCTTTTCCTGAACACAGAAAGAAGGTCATACAGGAGCCCTGCACGATCTGAATGAGGATCAACAAGAATGCTGCATTTCTCAGGTTTTTTTGGGACATTTAATCTGCCGGATATTACAACAAATCTGGTAACATTATCAGAACTATTCTGGACCTCACGCCTGATTACAGGGAGATCTCTGAGTCCTGCTGCCGCCAGCGACGTCAGCGCACCGGCATTCTGTATTTTCAACGCAGAATCGACACTTGCCGCATTACTTGCAGTATGCACAACAGGGATACCAAGAGAGTCTGTAAAGTCACTGCACTGCTCATGCGTCTGTGGATGGGCATATAGCACTGAAATCTCATTCAGACCGACATCTGAAGCCAGGTGGTGGCAGACTGTCTCAAGCAGTTCACCTGTGATATACACATTTGTCCGCCTGAAACCTTCCATAGTCTCACCCACACCCCCGGCTTCACTGTTTTCAACCGGAACAAGACCGTCACCCTTCCCATCTTCCACATACGCAAATACACTGCGGATTGTCGGCAGCAGAATAATATCATCGCCAAAGAGTCTTTCTGCCACCGCGTGGCTTACTGTCCCCTCCGGTCCAAGACATGCAACAGTCATTTGTTCACCAGCGCATCAATAATCAGATCAGTTTCAGACGCCGCCTGTGGTATGAATTCTCTAAACTTCTCCCGGCATTCGCTAAAGAACTCTTCAAATTCACGAGCATCACCACCCTCAACAACTGAGCGGAAACGCGAGACAGAATCCTCAAACTGCGCAAGCACACCGGGAACTGCCGGGTTCATCTGGAGAATGTCACCATACAGGTCAGGATTCTGACCCAGAATTCTCCCAATCAGACCCATTTCAATCCTGTATACCGGACTTGTGAATGAAAGCAATGTATCTAAGTCCATTTCCAGAGCCCGCATCGTTTCAGCAAGCGAAAGAGTGGCAAAATGAGTCAGTCCCTGAACCACAGCCATCATCAGATCATGCTTCTCCGGAGTGGTAACTGTTATTTTGGCACCTTCATTTCTGAATATTGAATAGAATATCTGAGCGGTCTCTTCATCGCAGCGTGCAGGAGTAGCGATAATCGTCTGCCCCTTTAAGGAGAGAACTGTTGGTCCGAACATCGGATGAAGACCGATCACCTGCGCACGGGTCTTTAGCATCGCTGAAACAGGGTCTGATTTCAGGGAAGTCAGGTCACAGATAATCTGTTTTTCAGTGAGCAGAGGTGCAATCTCATTGATTACCTCCACTGTGCTGCGGACAGGAACCGATACAACCACAATATCACTCTGAGTGGCAAGACTGCTGTTTGAAAGGGGTGTGTTACGCCCCGAGCATATCACCCTGTGACCCGCACGTTCAAATACACCCTTAAACAGGGAGCCCATCACGCCGTTTCCGCCAATTATCCCAACCAGCATCTGCTCACTTCTCAATAATGGTTTCCTCAACTGCAACACCAAAATGACGGCCTGCTTTTGTTACATAACCCAGCACACGGTCACCAGGAGAGAGATCCACAACAGAGACAGGGGCGCCCGTTTCACCGACAAGACGTACAGTTTCCGCATTCTGAAGGACCAGACCTGACTTAAAACCGTCATCATCCCGGGTTTCCACCACTAAAAGAGGTCTGCGCTCAATCTTTACACGCCCGACCATCGCCTCTTTTGTACCGCCATTACTGTCAGTTACCAGTACACGATCACCTGCTTTTAACTCTGAGAGGTAAGAAGTCCTGCCATCTGCCATCATGACATAGGCATGGACAGCACCCGCATTCACCCTGAATGGTCTGGGTGACACATAGGGGTTTTCAAGGGTCTCGGCATGCACAAGCATGAATGAAGAGGATGTATTGCCAACTAAGAGACCCTCACCATCTTTGAGAATTGAACACATATCCACGCATACCCGGTCACCCATGGCCCCGGACAGTACTGCTGTGACCGTAAGCGGCACAAGATCCACTTCCCCTGCACTTCCCTTTATTAAATCGGCAACACGCCGGATCTCCTGTGGATCACTGGTTTTAAGCAACACCCCTGCCACCCCGCACTCCAGCACATTAAGGGCAAGTTCAGCCTCAGCAGAATCATTTACAGCGGCAATTATCCGGTCAGACTGTGAGACCAGGTTTTCGAGTGGAATTACCGTCCAGTCAGAAGTTGTCACAACCACATACGCACCCGTGCCATACGAAACTGCCTTCTCTTCATCCTCTTTCCCGGAGATTACTACCTCAAATACGTCTTTTCCGGGGATCAGATCACCATCAGGTGCTACAGTCATAATACGACCGAGCACGCGTACACTTTCCGCATCTTCTACCACGAGTGCATCAGCGCCGCTTTCAATGGCACCTGTCGCCAGATCCTTATCCCACTGCCTGAGATCAACCCAGAACTGCTTCACTCTTCATCACCACGGACTTCAACGGGCTTTTTCCTCTCATGCACAACATCACAGATGGCACTGATGAACTTTGAAGGGTGTTCGTTCTGAAAGGCGTTCCTCCCGACACACACACCCGATGCACCGGCAGCAATCGCACCATCAATAGAGAGAAGCGTCTCCAGATCTCCTGCCTTCTCACCGCCAGCAACCAGAACAGGTACAGAACAGGCTTCTGCAATTGCCCTGAATGTATCCGGGTCACCCGTGTAATTCGTTTTTATCAGATCAGCGCCGAGTTCCTCTGCAACTCTGACACAATGCCCGATTGAAACGGGACTTTTCGGATCAATCCCTTCTCCACGAGGGTATATCATAATCATAAGTGGAATTCCCCACTTATTACAATCCCTTGATATCCTGCCGGCTTCCTCAATCATCTTTGATTCCTCCGGAGCACCAAGATTGATATGAATGGACACACCATCCGCACCAAGTGCAATCGCCTCTTCAACAGTACATACAAGCACTTTGTCATTCGGGTCAGGATTCATGCTCGTACTCGCTGAAAGGTGAACAATCAGGCCAATATCCCTGCCGTGCTTCCGGTGTCCGTGTTTCACCATACCTTTGTGAAGCACAATCGCATTCGCGCCACCATCACTTACTTCAGAGATTATCCAGGACATATCCAAAAGCCCGTCAATCTGTCCGAGTGTCATCCCGTGATCCATGGGAATAATTACAGCCCGGCCTGTGTTCCTGTCCATTATCCGTTCCAGACGTATATCTTTTCCAATCATAACTTACTCACACCTTTAGTACTTCAATCGCTTCATCTGCAGTTCTGCCTTCATGCACAATCATCGCTGTTGCATATACGAATTTATCAGGTGTCACATGCTGGAAAGCATTACGCCCGATAGA
>DAOVRB010000107.1 GCA_030628325.1 Methanomicrobiaceae archaeon
CAGATGTCATTTTTTAGAACATACATGTCAGTTTTAAAAGACAGCCATTTGCAGGACAATTGTTTAAAGGAGGATCATATTATGGAAAACTCTGAAGAATCTGAAATTATTGCCCCGGAAGAGTTTGAATTCTTCAACGAACTTGTAAGGGAATACTGCGGAAAGGATCTGCCTGAGATTTCTGAAAAATCTGCATACAGAATACAGACCTCACAAATCTGGGAAGAGAAGAATATGAAACCCCCGGAAATATTCAGAATAATAATCGAACTCCTGCACCTCGCAGCATCAAAAGATAATTCTCTATGACTGCAGTAATGGACAGGGTTGGAAGATCAGTTATTTCCCACCCGTTTGCAATCGCCGGGGTAATCATCACAATTCTGCTCATATCACTTTATGGCGCCACATTTATTCAGATGGAAGGCGGAACCGATACCTTTATTGATATGGATTCACCCTCCGGCATTCTCCTTGACAAATACAACGAAGAATTCGGGACAAATACAATCATTCTGATAATAGAAGCAGATGACACACAAACACCCTCTGTTTTAAATTACATTGAGAAACTGGCAGACGATATCTCAAATGAACCCTATATTTCCGGCGTTCGTTCTGCAGCAGATACAATTAAATCATACTCGGGCGGGCAGATACCGCAGAATCGTGCAGAAACTGATGAAATAATCAAAAGCCTGCCGGATGGGATCAAAAACCGTTTTTTCAAATCAAAGATGATGAGCCTCATATTCGTCACAACAGAAGATTACAGTGACACCAGTGTCAGAGATCATATCCTCCAAAACCTTGACAATATAATTCTTTTTTCAGGCACCCCTCCGGGTGTAACAGTTTCTGTTTCAGGAGACCCCGCCTATGACAAAGAGCTGGGGGAAACGATGGGAAAGGAGATGGGCACTCTGGTGGCCATCACAATGGTTCTCATGATTGCGACCTTAGGAATTCTCTTTAGCTATGTAAGGTACAGATTTCTGCCGATTCTGATAGTATTCGGCGGAATTCTTATAACATTTGGAATTATGGGCATGTTCAGCTTTAAAATCAGCATGCCGGTAATAGGTGCATTTCCGGTAATAATCGGACTTGGAATTGACTATGGAGTACAGTTTCAGTCAAGATTAAATGAGGAGATTCAGGATAAAAATCTAAAAGAAGCCATATTGTCAATGCTGAGACACTCAGGACCTGTTCATTTCATCGCAATGTGCACAACGGCCCTTGGTTTTGTGGCACTCCTCTCTGCCCCGATTCCGATGATAAAGGACTTCGGAACAGCATGCCTGATAGGAGTTGTATCATGCTTTTTCCTGGCACTACTGGCAGTACCGGTATTTTTCAGGATTATGGGATATAAAAAGTCCAGAAGCAATATCTCCGGTCTCTCTGCAGATAACAACAAAAACACCGGATTCATTGATCATTACAACAATTTCCTTGGAAAAACAGCAGTTATTATCGCCAAAAATCCGGTTAAGGTAATCCTGATATTTGGACTAATCGCCATTGGAGGCTTTCAGTTTGACAGCTCAATACCAATCAATGTAGACAGGACAACCTATGTCCCGGAAGATATGCCTGCAAAGGTAAACCTTGAAAAAGTATCCTCAACAATAGGCGCGACCTCAACTACTCCTGTAATCATCATGGGAAGTGATCTTACAGACCCAGAGATAATACAATGGATATACGAATTCGGGGAGTATGAAACAGAAAAACATGACACCATAAATTCGCATGAAAGTATAGCTACAATTATCAGCCGGTACAATAACCAGAAACTTCCTCAGACAAAAGAAGAAACGACCAGGATATTATCAGAAATACCTGAGGATACACGCAATAAATATCTCTCAGGAGGTATTACGGCAACAATAGAGTTTGAAACTCTGAACATGGACATGGCAGAGCTAAACAGTCTCATAGGGCAGATAAGAAAGGATATCACCTGGTTTAACCCTCCCCCGGGAATAACTGCCGAGCCTACCGGAAATTCGATGGTATTCGGTGATCTCTATAACAAGATCAGCTCATCCAAAACAGAGATGACAATAATAGGAATAATTCTTATCATCGCATTCCTTATACTCGTTTACAGGAGATTTGAGTCCCTCACACCCGTAATTCCGGTGCTGATGATCATAGGATGGAATGACCTGATAATGTACACACTCAACATCGCCTATACGCCGCTTACGGCATGCCTCGGGGCAATGACAATCGGTCTTGCAATGGATTATACAATACTTATCATGGAGAGGTGCAGGGAAGAACTTGAAAAAGGTGCAGAGTTGTATGAAGCGATAGGTACAGGCGTTACAAAGATAGGATCTGCCATCACCATATCCGGGCTTACCACATTATTCGGATTCTCATCAATGCTCTTCTCATCATTCAATATAGTCTCAGCCTTTGGCCAGACTACGGTAATCACGATATTCTTCTCTCTGGTAGGGGGAATAGTGGTCATGCCGGCAATAGTCGCACTTACATTCAAAAACAGAATTTTTAACGCCGGCAGTCGGACTGAATCTGAAAGAAAGGAAAAAACCGGGAGTGAAAACCCTGTTTCAGGTCCCTGAAAGTCTTCTCTGCGAAATTTTTCTCCATACATTCTTTTACGACTTCTCCTGCAGACAAATTGCGATCTCTGGCATAAAGAACAGATTTTTCTCTTCCAGAGTAGGATTTATCAATATTCCTCTGGTTATAACCCCGGCTTAAACCAATATTGCCTTTTTCTTCTTTAATCTCAATATTGAAACAGTCTGCCTGTTTTCCAGGAATCTCTCTGACTGAACTTTCAATTTCTTCTCCTGAATACCGGCTGCATTTTTCCCGGAAAGAAAGTCAGAGAGTTTGATTTTTCAGATGACCGCCTTTCTGTCATTCTCTAAAAACTCTCTGGTGGATAAATCTACAGCCACATTTGCAGGAATCTCAGTGGGATCAAATATTAGCGAAACGTGAGTATAATAATATTATAGGTTATAGTAATATCATACATGCTCTTCTTCTGCCATCTCCTGACCGGATTTGTCATTGGCCTTGTACTTTTTGGGCTGTTTAAGGACAGAAGGGTGATAGTTTTCTGTAGTATCGGCAGTATCCTTCCCGATCTGATCGACAAACCACTTGGACATATTATTCTCGCTGGTTCTCTCAATGACGGGAGGATCTTCGCACACAGCCTTATTGGGCTGATGACAATCTGTGTTCTTGGAATAATTCTCTGGAAGCAGAAGGGTTCACCCGTTCTCCTTTATCTCGTGCCGGGAATAATTTCTCATGTACTTCTTGATGCGATGTGGAATATCCCGATAAACTGGTTCTACCCTGCTCTCGGGCCGTTTGTGCAGAGGTATTCCCCGGACTACTTCTGTAATATGTTTTTTGTTGAGATCAATTCATTTTCTGAGTGGTTCTTCTTTATTATCCTGTCAGTCTGTCTCTTTTCTGAGTTCACATTCAACGGGCGGTCCGGCTGTATCTCTGATTCCGGATACGACTCAGAGAACAGCCGCTGGTATCGGTTTTTTCTTCTCTGTACATCATTTTTACTGCTGATATTTGGCGGTTTTGTAATGTTTTCTGTCTTTCAGGCTCAGGTACCTGTCTGGACTGTGTATCAGAACGGCTCTTCATTCACGATACTTGGGGTCACATCTCTTGCCTGTGGTACAGGTCTCTTTTACAGGTGGCGGGTTATGGATAGGAAAGGAGAGAAATCAGGGAGAGAGGGTGTGGAAAATAAGGGAGAATGGGGTGGAATGAAGTAGAATGGTGGGAATTGGGTGGTATCTGGGGGGATAAGAGCAGTTCTGCCGAATAATAAGTACAATAAAATACAGAAAACGAGATGGAGACACAGTTATTATATTCTATGAGTATCAATATACCCCATTTGAGGTATAATATATGGCAGGCGATGAAATGTTAAAAATAGCTCTTGATGAACTTGACAATCTCATCTCGGCGAACACAATTATGGGTGACGCGATCGATGCAGGAGATAAAACCATTATCCCTGTTGCCAGTTTCGGCTTTGGTTTCGGTGCCGGTGAGGGTGGAGATAAGGATAATGTGGGCGGTGCAGGGACAGGTGCCGGCGGTGGTGTGAGCCCTGTTGCAATTATTGTCATCCACAAGGACGTAAGAGGTCCGGAAGGCGTGCAGGTACTATCGCTTAAGAAAGCAAGTGGCATATCTGAGATTATCACTACTGTTGGTGACAGGGTTCTCCCGCAGATAATTGGTGCCGTGAAATCCTATGGCAGTGAAAAGAAGGAAGAATCAGAAAAAGAGGCAGAGGATATCGGAGCTGAAATTCCGATAACTGAAGAGTAGAGATACAATATATTCCGGAATACTATAATGGTAATCCTCATCGTACTGGTCTGCGTCGTGCTTGTAATAGTCCTTGCTGTCTCATTTGTACCTGTAAGGTTTACAGGCAGTATCCTGATGCAGGGCATTACAAAGCCAGAGGGAGAGGCAGATATACGCTGGGGTATCATCTCTTTTCACCATACCGGCGAAGAAGGAGAAATCCGTCTTATTAATCGCCGTATTTTTACAGTTAAACCCGGAGCCGGAGATGATGAGGACGTAAAAGAAACAGTTGGTGAAAAAGAGGAAGAATCTCCTCAGGCAAAAGAAGATTCAGAACAGGAGAGCCAAAAACTGACTGTAAAGAAAGGAAAACAGATTCTTCAGATCTGGCCGGTCATATGGCCGGAGATAAAAGCAGTCCTCCGAACTATTACATTTGACAGATTCACATGCAGGCTCCGTCTCGGGTTTGATGACGCTGCTCTCACAGGTGAGGCATACGGTTATTTTCAGGCATTAAAAGGTATCTTAACCCCCGAAGAGAGGGTGCAGATGTATATGGAACCTGTCTTTCACGATGAAGCCTTCAGGCTCCGGGCTGCTTTGGAATTTTCCATCCGTCACCCGGTTCTCCTTCTTCCGCCTGTAATCAGGCTTGTTATGAACAGGGAAATCCGGGCTCTGATAAAGGAAGGGAAGGGGGGATAAAGGTATGAAGTCTGAAAAGCGTGTAATTACCGGAAAATCTGTCAGAGTGGGAGGACGTACTATAACACCTGTGGTTGAGATGTCTCTTCTGCTGCATGACACAGGTGGGGTAATA
>DAOVRB010000278.1 GCA_030628325.1 Methanomicrobiaceae archaeon
CTGTGCGCTGAAAACCGCTAGTATTAGAACCATCGATTACGAGTTTCCTCAATATACGCACCTGCTCAACCGGACTCATATCCATCATTTTCGCAAGTGTAAGTGACAGCCCAAGAGCTCCGGAATTTAACAGAGCAGGCGGTTCCTCGTCATTTTCGACAAGACAGGTCGTATCATACGCATAATACGTAAACGCCCGCTTAAGCTTCATCTCCTCTTTTGCAGCACGATCTATCTCACCCATCTCACTCACAGTCGCATGGAGATAACGGAAGAACTCACCCTCCCTCTCCTCAACATCACGGAGCACTGTGGGGCAGTGACAGAAGAGTTTCTCCTTTGTATCCAGCTGCTGGTGAATCTCAATACCGGCTTTCAGACCGAGATCTTCGTAATCAAAGTCCATGTTTTGTACACCTCCCCATCTCACCGAAAAGGTCAGTCTGCATAAGAGACTTCACGATCTCCGGATCTTTTCCCTGCCCGAGGACCCACATCAGTTTCACAAGCGCCACCTCCGGCAGCATATCTTCACCCTCAATGACACCGATGTGAAGAAGGTCACGTCCTGTGTCATACACGCGATCACAGACACGGCCATTGAGACACTGTGACGTCATAACAATCTCTGTCCCGTCATCAATCAGTGACTTCAGTTCACCCACACAGCTGCCTGAGACATGCCCCAGACCGGTACCGGACAATACAAGCCCCGCATACCCGCTGTACGCAGATATCATATCAGGTGACATGCCAGGGTAGAAAGTCAGGAGACCAACACGCTCCTCAAGTGTATTATTAAGCTCAGCTTCACAGCTTCCTCTCTTTACAGCATCAGGAGTCAGTGTCACCTTAAGCGACGGGTAGTCCACTCTGCCTATGGGCGGTACACCGACACTCATAAACGCATCACGACGCGAGGTGTGCATCTTTCGCACCCGGGTCCCGCGATGAATGGCACAGTAGTCATCATTTGTGGTGGCATGCATCACAACCGCCACTTCACCCAGATCACTTCCTGCAGCACCGGCACTGCAAAGACCGTTCATCACATTATCACTGCTCGGCCTGTCAGCAGAACGCTGCGACCCCACAAAAACAACAGGCACAGGTGTTTTTAACATGAAACTGACAGCCGCTGAAGAATACGACATCGTATCTGTCCCGTGCGTCACAATCACACCTGAAACACCGTTTTTTATCTCTTCATAGATCTTACCTGCAAGTTCAGACCACATTGCAGGCGTCATATTTTCAGAAAGGATATTTGCAAGAACATCTGACCTGAACCGGCCAATATCCGAGAGACCCGGAATTGCACGCAGGATATCATCCGCATTAAACTGACTCGTTACAGCCCCGGTCCGGTAGTCAATCCTGCTTGCAATAGTTCCTCCTGTTGAAATAATTGAAAATTCAGGAAGATCGGGATCCTCTTCAATGGACACAGGACTCACTGCCGCAGCAGAGACCGCCTCAACAGAAGTCAGCGCAGTCTCACCCACACCAATATTATATCCATTATCCAGCTTCACAACAGCACTGCCGTTGCGCTCTGTAATGTATGTGCCAACCAGCTCAGTCCCTGCATAAAAAAAGGACACCCGATCACCAGATTTTATATTCCCTGTTATAATATCAACTCCCCTGCCTTTTTGATCATCATTTCCTCAGCCAGATCAATTCTCTCAGATACATCGCAAACCCATGCAATATCATCAGAGAGAATACCGGTTTTTTCAGATAGCAGTGCCTCTGACGCTTCCGGTGCAGGACCGCCGGTGGCAGCCCTCACTGTTATGGAAAAATCCACATCCAGTGCATGAAGAACACTCTCCTCAGTGAGCCCGCACTCAATAAGAGAGATACCCCCCATCTCCTCTGCCGCAGCCTCAAGAGTCTCAAGGTCAAGTCTCCCGTTTCTCACGGCACGCCCGACAATCCCATGTGCAAAACGGAAAGGCAGACCATAGTCCCTTACCATCACATCAGCAAGTTCCGTTGCAGTGGCAAAGCCTGAATCAGCCTCACTGCGCATACGCTCAACATTAAACACTGCGGTCTCAACCATCCCTGCAAGCAGACGGATACAGATCCCCGTTTCAGAAACTGCCGTCCACAGGTGAGGAGTTAATTCCTGCAGATCCCGGTTATAACTCATAGGAAGCCCTTTGACAATCATAAGAGCCGCAGTTAAGGCTCCGGTCACAGTCCCTGCCTTGCCACGCATAATCTCTGCAGTGTCAGGATTCTTCTTCTGTGGCATTATTGAACTTGTCGAACAGTAGATATCATTAAGATCAACAAATTTCACGAAGCCGGAACTCCATACCACAAGCTCCTCACAGAGCCTGCTCACAGTTGACATGATAATGGTACAGTCAGATATAACCTCAAGTGCAAAATCACGTGCTGAAACTGCATCCATTGAATTCTTCACCAGACCGTCAAACCCGAGGAGATCTGCAGTATATTCACGGTCAATCGGATACCCGGTGGATGCAAACGCCGCAGCACCGAGCGGGCAGAGGTTTACACGTGCATAAGTGTCCCGGAAACGATCAAAGTCACGTGAAAATGCCTGTTCATAACTGAGCATATAATGTGCCAGTGTTGTTGGTTGTGCATGCTGAAGGTGGGTGAAACCCGGCATAACACTCTGAGTATGAACCGATGCCAGATCTAAAAGCACCTGCCTGAGTGAGTTTATCTCTGACATCCGGGAGAGCATCTCACGCCTGAGAGATAACCTGATACAGGTGGCAACCTCATCATTTCTTGACCGTCCCATGTGAAGCCGCCCGCCGAAATCCATCCCTACACTATCAATAAGATTTGCCTCAATTCCGGCATGAATATCCTCATAACGGTCATCATACACAGATTCAGGCAGACCTTCGTCCA
>DAOVRB010000110.1 GCA_030628325.1 Methanomicrobiaceae archaeon
GAAGAAGTGATATTCAAAAAAAGGTGATATAAAGTGTGATAAAAAGGGAGGGTAATATATCTGATGAACCGAGTGGTTAATACTTCATAAGTAGGGTATTTCGCCGGCTTTAGATTGAGTGATCGATTCTGTTTTGAGAATATCCGCAAGTTTCTTTGTTAACTTTTTAATCTCTGTGATATCTTTAACCCCCGCAAATGTTTTTGTCCTGAGAGTTTCCTGTGCAGCTATCTTTTCGTCATTTTTCTCTCCGAAATCAGCCTGTTTTATTGTAGATGAAGCTTTTTTAAGCACAGAGTATTCTTCATGGTTAAAGATGATTGGCCATGACCTCTCTTCATAATCTTCAATTGAATGCCTGTCAAGTGTTCCTTTGACTCTGGAAAGTGCTTTTTTAAAATGTCTGGCAGTTACACGCACATTTAAAAGTGATTCTTCTCTTTCCTGTCTGGTTTTTTCACCCATTGCTTTTATAAACTCACGCATCGCCTCTAATTTTGCCTCCCTTACTACAGACTCAATATCTGCGCCAACGTATCCTTCAGTCTTCTCCACGAGTTTATCAATACTGATATCGTCAGCCAGGATTCCACTGCTACTGCTGAGATAGACTTCAAAGATCTGTTTTCTGCTCTCCTTGTCTGGCGGGGGGACATAGATGAGCCTGTCAAGGCGTCCCGGACGCATCACTGCTTCATCCAGCATGTCTGGTCTGTTCGTGGCGCCGAGTACTGTGACATTTGTGAGTTCTTCCATGCCGTCGAGTTCTGTCAGGATCTGGCTGACTACGCTTTCGGTAACGTGTGACGAACCTTCATATGAACCACGTTTTGGCAGGAGAGCATCGATTTCATCGAAAAATATTATCGATGGTGACGCCTGTCTTGCCTTCCTAAAGATATTTCTGACACCTTTTTCCGATTCTCCTACCCACTTGGATAGTAGCTCCGGTCCTTTCACCGAAATGAAGTTACACTCACTTTTGTTTGCAACAGCCTTTGCCAGCAGAGTCTTACCTGTGCCTGGGGGGCCAAACAACAGGATGCCACCCGGTGGTTTTGTATTTAGTTTATCATATATCTCAGGGTACCTGAGTGGCCATTCCACTGCCTCTATAAGATCCTGTTTTACATCTTTCAGACCCCCTACATCTTCCCATGATACATCCGGGATCTCTACAAGGACCTCACGCATTGCACTTGGCTCGACGTGTTTGAGTGCTTCCACAAAGTCATTTTCAGTGACCTTTAGTTCATCCAGAAGTTCAATCGGGATTTCGTCTTCTGTTATTATATCAGCCAGAATTTTGCGCAGGGCATGCATTGCCGCTTCCTTGATAAGAAGCGCAATATCAGCCCCCACAAATCCGTGGGTATCGTTTGCAAAAGGTTCAAGGAATTTTATCTTCCTGAGTTCCTCTTCTGTTTTTTCGGCGCAGATGTCACTGAGTTCTTTTCTGTCTTCTTCTGTTAGTTTAATGTTGTTTATGTCAAGTGGCATTCCGCGTGTGTGAACCTGGAATATCTCAAGCCTGCCTTTCCTGTCAGGGATACCTATTTCGATTTCGCGGTCGAATCGCCCTCCCCTGCGGAGTGCAGGATCGATTACATCAGGAATGTTTGTTGCGGCAATAACAACGACCTGACCTCTTCCTTTCAGACCGTCCATCAGTGACAGGAGCTGTGCGACCACACGGCGTTCAACTTCACCTTTTGTTTCTTCCCGCTTTGGAGCGATTGAGTCAATTTCATCGATAAATATTATTGTAGGTGCGTTTTCCTGCGCCTCTTCAAAGACTTCCCTGAGTTTCCCTTCACTTTCTCCATAATATTTGCTCATGATCTCCGGGCCGGAAAGTGAGATGAAATGTGCATCTACTTCATTGGCAACAGCTCTGGCAATAAGAGTCTTTCCAGTACCCGGGGGGCCATATAAGAGCACACCTTTTGGCGGCTCGATCCCCAGGCGTTCAAATATTTCAGGATGCCTGAGTGGGAGTTCCACCATTTCCCTAACCTGCTCCAGCTCCTTTCCAAGCCCGCCAATATCCTCATAGTGGATCTCAGAGATCCCTTTCTCTCCCTCTTTTGGTTCATAAGGAGTTTCATTAAATTCAATCTCTGTCTGTGGTGTGACAATTGCAATTCCTTTCGGACTGACCTTTGCGATAACAAATGTCAGGGGATTTCCAAGGATATTAATTCTGAAAGTGTTGCCTTCCAAAAACGGACGGCCGATAACCATTCTGCTCAGGTAATCTTCGGCACCTGCCCCGAACCTTACCGGCTGTGTTGGCTGAATAACAACTTTATTTGCTTTTTCAGCCTCAACCTTTCTGATTGTGACTTTTTCATCGATACCTGTCTGGGCATTGCTTCTGATATTTCCATCAATTCTCAGGACTGCTCTGCCGGTATCCTGAGTAAAACCCGGCCAGACAATTGCAGCTGCTTTTCCTTTGCCCTGAATTTCGATAACATCACCGCTCCTCAGGTTAAGTGATCTCATAATTTCCATGCTGATGCGTGCAATTCCACGTCCGGCATCTTCATGGGCTGCTTCTTTTACATTAACTTCAATAGATGGACTTGTCATAGGTAAACCTCACACGGTTATGTTTACCCAAGGTTAGGTTTTATAATATATAAACTCTTCTGCAGTTTCTGTCAGCACTGAATTAACTTATTTTCAGTAATTATATAATCCATTTTTACATCAAAGTTCTCACTTGGAATAGAGTCCAGTTGCTGGCAGGAATATGCTATGCCGATTTTTACAAGATGTGGATTCTGTTTTAAGAATCTGTCATAATAACCTGCACCATATCCCAGTCTGTTCCCGTATTTGTCAAAACCGACAAGTGGGATTAGGACAACACCTATATCTTTTGGATCTGCCGGAATTTCATTACCCAGAGGTTCAGGAACATTAAATGTGCCGGGAATCAGGAGAGACGGGTCTTTAATAAATGAAAGTCGCAGACTGCAGTCTGCTCTCTGAATTATTGGTACAACAACTCCTGTTCCTCTGTTTATAAGCTCCTGAATCAGGTGAGTGGTATCTGCTTCCGGTTCTTTTGAAACATATACAAGAACTGTGGAATAACTTTTTAAAAATTCCAGCAGTCTGGTTCTGATCTTCCTGTTGAATTCAGCCCGGATTTCCGGTTGAAGATCTGCACGCCTGGTTTTCACCAGTTTGCGCAGTGTAGATTTTTCAGGTAATGTGTTTATTATTCTAATCACCAGGTCCATCAGAAATGCGAAGGCAATAATCGACAATTCCAGAGTTTTTCCCGCTCATTTCAGCATTTCCTGGATTTTTTTCATTTCACTGATATGATACTGCCCGGCTGCCGCAGTCTGTCCCATGTGGCAGTATACCAGTACAGATCCGAATAATGGCAGAATCACACGGGCAAAACGAAATTTTTCACCCATAACACTTACACAGATGGGTTTTGGAGAACTGTTCGTATATGTAAGCAAATCAAGGAGATCATCTCTGCAGCCCGGTGTGACCACAATTTTAGGAAGATCTCCATAACTGCGCAGGTCTCTTTCAATATCGCTTAATTCCTGAACAGATGGCATATAATTAAGATGTGCGGATGCAATAATGCCTGCACCACTTTCCTTCACAAGCGGCGCGTAACCTGCATACTTTCTTTCAATGTCTATGAAATCAGAACAATCAAACCACGGTCTGACTGCTTCAAGCCATTCTGCAGAATCGCCTGAAAAATTCCCGCCTTCATGTGTACTTCTCAGGGTGGTGATAACAGGCAGACACGGCAGGTTCCTGCGTTCCTGCAGGAGACTGTCTCTCTCTCCTTTAATCAAATCTAGCCGTAATTCGATAATGTCAGGGTTTAAGGATTCCACTCTGTCAAAGTCATCAACTGAAGTAAGGGATAATACTATTTTTGCATTAAAAATGCGATTGTGGTCTTGCTCAAACGAGTCTGAAAGCCCTTTTGGCTTTAATGTACTCCGCATAAAAATCCCTATACATACATTTGATCTAAAAGAAAAAAAGTATGGTGATTTGATTTTTCTGTTGGGTGCATTGAAACCTTGAATAGATCTGCGAAACAAATTATATTATCTGGTGATATTTTGGAGATAAATTTTGGAGGTTTTGTTCCACTTAGCACAGTTGACTGGAGGGGTCGGGCTGTCTGTACCCTCTTTTTACGCGGCTGCCCTGTCCGATGTCATTACTGTCACAATATAGATCTACAGTCCGGCAAAGACCTGCGCGGTAGTGACGAAATTATTGATATGATACGGGAGTCACGCCTGATGATCAGCGGTGTGATTTTTTCAGGCGGGGAGCCTACCATGCAAAAGGAAGCGCTTCTTTTACTTGCGAAAGCCTGCAGAGATATAGGACTGAAGGTGGGAGTGCAGACAAATGGCGTATTTCCCGATACACTGAAAGCGCTTATAGATGCAGGGTTGCTTGATATGGTTCATCTCGATATTAAAACAAGGTGGGAACACTATCCGCACCTTCTGAAAGTAACACCCGGAGTTATAGATAAGGTAAAAGAGTCCCTGATAATATGCAGGGATGCAAATCTGGATGGCAGGCTTGAGGGATTTGAGGTTGTTGTCACCCTTTTCCGTGGACGTGAAGATGACATTCCGATTATTGCAAAATATGTCGAAGGTATTGAATTTGTTCTTCAACAGGGAGTGGAAGGGTCGATTCCTCCGTTGTCTTTTGACGAACTGAAGAAAATTGCAGATAAAATAAATCGCCGGGTGAGAATCCGTACCCGTGAAGATGGGGAAGTTACATATGAGAATAACCGGATTATTATTGCGGACTCAATAGTACTAACAGATATCATGCAGGCACGGAGAAACGAATGAAAATAATTGGTGTTGTTGGACTTCCGGCAAGTGGCAAAGGAGAATTTTCACGAATCGCAAATGAAATGAATATCCCTGTAGTTGTAATGGGGGATGTCGTGAGGAATGCCGTGAGGGATGCAGGTCTGAAGATGACTGACAAAAATATGGGTGAGATGTCACGCCAGCTTCGTGAAGGTCTGGGCAGGGATGCCCTCGCCCAACTGACAATCTCTCTTATTGAAA
>DAOVRB010000186.1 GCA_030628325.1 Methanomicrobiaceae archaeon
CATCAAACAATGCCTGAACGCTTACGTGTCATGCATGTTTTCCTGAAATCTAAAGCATCTAATTTAAGATTTAGAAAAATCACATGCTTCTCCAGCAATTGGACAGTTCCATATCATCCACAATAGTCCCGGATCTCCCCGGGAGTCTGAGAGAAAAACGCACTGTAAGTCCTTCTGTGGATTTCCCCGGAATACGGTCTTCTGCCCATATTCTGCCACCGTACTGTTCAATCAGGATCCTGCTGATATGAAGGCCAAGCCCCCGTCCGCTTTTTTTATGGCTGCAACGCTGGAAATATGAAAACATAATAGGTTTTAACTCATCTGAAACACCTGGTCCGGAGTCCTCAACAGATATTGTGGCAACTCCATCTTTCTCTGTGACAGATATCCATATACTTACATCAGGACCACCGAACTTTATGCTATTGCCGATCAGATTAATAAGTACTTCTCTGAGTAGATTTCCAGCCACAGGATTGCAGGCAATGTCATCATGACGTATATCTGCGTCAGGATACTGTGAAATTACTTCTTTTATTATCTGACTGAGATCAACAGGAACGTGTTCCTCTTCTCCGCTATTTATCTCCCGGATTAAACTTACATTATTTATTATCTCGTTTATCTGCCGGACTATATCTGATATATATCCTGCATAGTGCTGTGCAAATTTATCATCAATTGCACTTAGCATATCTGCACATTCCATAATTGCAGATTTTGAATTTTTTCCGATATCATGGAGCAATACGTCAAGGTAGAGGTTTGCCTCTTCATTAACAAATTCAAGTTGTTCCTGCAGCATACTCTTAAAAAGTGCACCGCCAATCTCCTTACCGATAGAACCGATAATCTCCTTATCCTCATCCGAAAAATAATACTGTTCGCTTCGCCCGATGTACATTGCACCCAGCACAACATTATCAGCAACAAGCGGGATGCCGACAAAAGAGAGGGCTCCCAACTCCTCCATAAGGTGAGAGTCAACCTGTCCGGGAGGGTGATCAGGCAGATTTTCGACATAATGTACCTGATTTGCAAAAAATATCAGGTTATATGGCCAGCTATGAATATTGATATATTTCCTTTTCTCCATAAAAATGGCAGGCACACCTTCTGATATAGCCATTTCCACCCTTTGACTATCTGAATACTTAAGGTAGATACAACCCATATCGAAATGCAGGAGTTCCAGAACTTTATTCAGTATGATTTCAAGCATTTCATCCAGAATCAGTGATGAATTAGCAATACAGATGATTTGATTAATTATTGAAAGCTGATGATTCCGGAATTTCATTTCAGCTTCTACTTTTTTTCGTGAGGTAATATCATGTACAATGGCAATTGTTGCAGGCTGACCATTGTAACGGGTTGGTACTGAATATACCTCAACATCTATCAGATTACCGTCGGTGTGTATTACCTTTCCTTCAATCCAGAAACATTCCTCAGGCATTTTATAGCTATTTTTTATATGTTTATCCGCAACATCCCCCCCAGCTACACGAAGATATTCAAGAATATTCATATCAACCAATTCATCAGGTGTATTCACACCAAAGAGATTCAGACCTGCCGGATTGGCAAAAACTAACTTTCCTTCATAATGGATAAAAATTGGTTCAGGATGGAGTTCAACAAGAGAGTGATAATGCCACTCATTTTTCTTTAATTTTTCCTCTGCCTCTTTTAAGCAGGTGATATCTATCCCTGAAACAACACAATTGTTTGTACCGGAAATCCGGGCCACAGTGACGATCATGTAATACACCTCACCAAAACTGTCAACAAACCGGACATTATGTCTCCCCGGTACATTGTCAGGATTTGTCATTATGGTATAATAGTACTCAAGCACAACTTCCAGATCATCAGGATGAACAAAATCAGACAGGTTAAAATTCTGTTCAATAGTTTCTTTAGGCAATCCAATAATTGAAGAAAATTCCGGATTTGC
The DNA here is from genome assembly GCA_030628325.1 of Methanomicrobiaceae archaeon. Lineage (GTDB taxonomy): Archaea > Halobacteriota > Methanomicrobia > Methanomicrobiales > Methanomicrobiaceae > DAOVRB01. The sequence goes on from DAOVRB010000186.1 coordinate 1,964, forward strand.
AAGAACAACAACTCCATCTGAGTTTATAATAATCATTGGATTTCCGGTTGTTTCAAAAATTGCCTGATACAGACCCCTGCTGACAAAAATCTCTTCATTTTTTAAATTTCCGGATTCCATTTCGTCAGCCATATAATACACCAAACTGCAACAACAAAATCCCCATAACTTAATCGGGAGGCAACCACTATTGCAATGATAAAAAATATCAGATATTAATATAAATGCATTTCCAATTGATACGGGTATTAAACAGACTACCCTATATATCATATTGGTCATGCGTTATACAGCAGGAGGTTAAGGATCCACAGATTATATTTTACATTGGGTCTAAAAATGTACAGCTGAATAAGGGGATTACCAGATGAAAGGTCGTGAAAAATATAAAGGTGCTCTCTTTGATATGGATAATACGCTCTATAATTTTGTAGATGCAAAAATTGCCGCATGCAATAGTGTTGTTGAACTCATAGGTTGCGGTGACGGCATGGAACTGCTGAGATATTTCCTGCAGAAAGGAAATGGTTATGAAAACCATAACAATATCCGGGATTACATGCAGGATCAGGAAGTCTGGGATGAAGAGTTATACAGACAGGCATGTACCTCATATGAAGATGTGAAACTCAATTCAATCAGACTCTACCCGGGTGTGGAGGAAACCTTAGAAAAACTAAGAGATTCCGGCATGAAAATGGCTGTAGTTACAGACGCAGAAAGCAGTCAGGCGGAAAAACGCTTAAACAAAACAAAAATATCCCGTCATTTCGAATGCGTCATTACCCCGGATATCTCAGGTAACCGGAAGCCAAATCCTGAATCCTTTTTAATGGCACTTGAAAAACTCAAAATCCAGACAAAAGAGGCGTTTGTTATTGGTGATAGCTTAAAGAGGGATGTGGAGCCCTGTAATAATCTGGGAATAACAACAATTTTTGCAAAATACGGGGACTGGACAGGTACCCCATTCCCATCCATTAAACCGGATTATATTGTAGGGAATTTTTCTGAAATTCTTTCTATTATCGGGCATCACTCAGATCAAAGGTGAAGGCACATTTTGGCCGGAAAATGGCAGTGTTTCACCTTTTACCAATATCTGTGAACCTGTTTTTTTGATCTTGCTGACAATTATTTCTTTCCCGGCTTTTGTCATTGCGAAAACAGGGATTGCAGTGCCTCCCTGGACAAGAGCAGACCTGCCGGCATAAGACCTGATATGCCCCGATGCACATGAATAAACAAGGTCACAGAGATCAACAAGGCGCGCTGACTCGTCTTTACCAAGACCTGTTACATGTACACCGACAATAACAGTCTCCGGATACGTTTCCCTTATTATTTCAGCATCATCCGGCGTGGCAACAGTAACAGCAACATGGTTATACCCCATGTTATGTGCCGCATCAACTCCACCGACCTGATCTATCACTGCAGTATCAGGAAATACAACCCTGCCCCCATTTTCTTCTATACGGCCAATTACTTCCTGAATCGGACTTGTTTTCACAAGTCCTGACATCCTGCCTCCAACGCCCTGCACCATCGTAGGTTTGTCTGTGACAAGGGTGCCTGCACCGTCACAGACCAGCACAACACTATCAATCAGGCCGGATTTTATTCCGGAACCCAGAAGTTCTGATGCACCAAACAGGACAAAGTCCCGGTCACACAGTACGTCCCGATCTTTTGTGCACATCCCAAACGAGCGGATACGCTCTTCAATGTTCGCGCGTATCGCATCTGCTGAGATAGGATCCACTGGCACTGCAAACCTTCTGGCAAGCGGGCATTCCCTGATCAGAGGTGAACCAACAGAAA
>DAOVRB010000226.1 GCA_030628325.1 Methanomicrobiaceae archaeon
CAAGCACCCGCGTGCCAGGACGGACAGCGGAGGGCTGCTGCCAGTTCTGTAACGGGTTTATCTCACCGCATCCACTCGCAGATACCTCACTGCATCCACCTTTCAGCCCCGTGACTGAGAATATAGTTGAAACGGCCGTTTCACCGGGATTCACAAATGCAGAGTAATTTTTAAAGGCGCTTCTGGTTGTAATCATCCTGGCAAAGTCAAGGTCATTTCTGGTGACTGTTTTTTCATAGATATTACCATCAGCCTCAGCGGTCACCAGAATATCTTTGCCTTCCACAATGTCGCGGAAGAGATGTCCGCCACCATACCTCCGGTCTGCAGAGGCAGTCCCGTATACGACAAGGTCTACAAGCCCGAGACGCTCGTTAGGACAGGGTCCGGGGAAACAGGGAACCCCGTTCAGAGAGATCTTCTCTGCACGTGAAAAACTGCCGGCCGGGGAAACAGGGACAGTGAGAATAGCGGTTGTGCCGGACATAATGCCACAGGTACCGCAGGTCACAACGTCTACGCTCTCTGCAGTGACACGTTCACCCTCCCGAATCATCTGCTTCAGTTCGGAAGCTGTATAGATGGTTGCGGTTTTTTTCCGGATTTTTTCACGGATTTCACTATTCGTCTTCATAAGCTGATATCCTCCACTCTGATATGCAGGCCACATGATTTCTCAAGTACCATGTTGACAACCCCTGTGTGAACAGAGTTCATCATGCAGAATCCGGGCAAAAACGGCTGTCTCAGCCCGAAAACAGGTTCTTTATCCACTGTCACTGCAATCCCTTCAAAACCGATGATATGGTAGGATTCAACATCAAAATATTCACCGGCACGGGAGTGCACAGGGCCCACCACAGAACAGGTGAGAATACCGGTCACCGGGTTTGCATCTCGTACCTGGAGGACATGCTGTACAGGACAGCCGGCACCTGTGGGTCTTCCAACAACGATATCATCTTTTTTTATCCCCCATTTTTCCACCAGATCAGGCCTGAACGGAAGTACAATCTTTCGTGCCGAGACTTCGCCAGGGAGCGGTTCAAGGACAAAATCATATCTCCTCCCAAGGACATCAACATCTTTCTGCACTGATTCCGGTTTTACAGGGAGATTATTTGTGCTGACCGTGTTATTGCCGTAGAACGGACAGTCGGCATATTCCTTACGTCCCTCACTGACAAGGGCCATAAATTCCGTGCAGGTCCCAAGGCCGCATGCACCACAGTTCTTTTCCGGTGGTGTCCATCTCATTCTCAGTCACCCCTGTACATGTAGTCCGCATCATTGAGTTTCCTGATTACACCAAAATGTTTCTGCCATCCGATCTCCTTTTTTCCTATACAGATGGTGCACACACCGAGCGGCGGAACCCCGCGAAGCACAATCTTTTCCGGGTCTGTGATCTCAGGGAATTCATCGATGGCACGGAGGAGGTACCTGATGCCGGTACCCTGCAGGGCATTTGTTTCAATAATGTCAAGTCCGGGGCTCACTTCACGGGTACGTTCACGGAATACCTCTTTTTCTGCCTGAGAAACCAGATCAATCCGTGTGATTACCGCTATATCAGAGAGTGCCACCATAGGGCCCATCTTCAGTGGCGTATTGATGCCGGAGACCGCACTTAAGACCACAATTCCAAGCGCCTGTGTGGTATATGGTGAACACCGGAGGCAGAGACCGGCGCTTTCAATTATGAACAGGTCAGCGTTCTCCTCTTCTGCCCAGGAGATTGCGTCTTTCATGATCATAACGCCTGTATGGTCAGGGCAGAGGTCGCCTGAGTAGATCTTCTTTGTGGGAATTCCAAACTCGTCTGCAAGCTCTTTGTCTTCAAAAGCTCTTGTGACGTCAATCTTTAAGAAGGCAATCTTCTCTGATCCACCTCTGTGCCTGATGATCTGCCTTGCAACTGCTGTTTTGCCGGCAGAAGGAGGGCCTGCGATGATTACGAGTTTCATGTCAGTGCCGGTATTCTGATCAGTTGGCCTGCACGGATCTCTTCACGCATCCTGCATAAGATGCTGTCAAGTTCGACCACTTTTTCGAGTGCTTCTCTCTCGGTTCCATTGGGTTGCAGTACTGCCTCTACTGCACCGTTTTTCATGACAATCCGCCGGTCTGACATGAGTGCCACCAGGGGGTCATGGGTGACAAAGAGTAATGCTTTTTTGTATTCTTTTAACATTTCAATCACTTTGTCCTTAAAAATCCCGGCATTTTCAATCTCGTCAAGGATGAGAATCGGTGCATTGCTGATGACGATCGCATCAGCGATCATCAGGGAACGTGTCTGTCCACCTGATAATGAAGTCATCTTTATATCAGGCAGGATCTTTTCGCCTGTGAATTCATTTGCAAGGTCAATTGTCTTTTTAAGAACTCCCGGGGTTTCTATCTGCCGTGATCTGATATGCATTTCAAGGAATTCCGAGACCTCCATGTCAGTGAGACATTTTGTGTTCTGTGTGATGAGTGCAACAGGCTTTTTCGCAGGGTCTCTTACATATTCCTCAGGCGGACACCGTCCGTTTACGAGTACAGTTCTGCCGGTTACAGTGTCATTTTCTGCAAAGATTTCAATGTCGTTTATAAACGCACTCTTCCCTGAACCGGTGGGACCGACAATTGAGATAGTATTGCCGGGTTTTATTGTTATTTTATCGAAATTTTCAGGATTTCCCTGCCGGTTCCTCCCCGGCAGAATTGTGATCTCTTCAATCAGTTCAGAGTTCATGGTAATATGTAACAGATGAACAGGGATATAGATTGTCCTTATGTTGAGATGTTTTTAACCTTGTAAGGCAATTATCTCCAACGTATTAATACAATAAGGGAAAATGTGAGGCATTGCAGTTCTCTCAGATCCTGTAATCAGAGAAGCGTTCTCTATCTGAACTCTGAGATATATAATCAGGTACAGGCAGAGAATTATGTGCATACAGAGAGATCCGGTTTTCCCGATGAGGGCAAAATATAAGATGTATTTGTACAATAGAACTAACATATGCTTTCTCAGAATATCTTCAGAAAGGATTTTAAGACAGCTCTTGAAGAGGAACTCACCAGAAAAAATATGACAATCCGTGAACTCGCCGAACATGCAGGCATACCTCCCGCTACTATATATAAGATAAATTCAGGCGAGCGTGACCCCCGGTTCTCAACAGTACGGGCTATTGTAAACGCACTCGAACCGGAGGAAGAGACGTTCATTGCCCTGATTGCGGCAAAGTTCCTGCTGGATGAAGTGGGACAGACCCATACAGCAGAGGGGAAGACATTCAGGGTCAGGGGGTATGCCGCAAACACAATGGAGGAGTGCATCATTGCAGCTGTAAGGGCAGAGAAAGAGGG
>DAOVRB010000205.1 GCA_030628325.1 Methanomicrobiaceae archaeon
ACAGGTAATACCGGTAAAGAGATGAATCCACATAATAGAGTCTGCAAGAATTTCAAGGGCCTGATTTGCAATTGATTGATCTGTTTCAGGAGGAACCAGCAGTTCAAGCATGAATGTTTTTCCATCAGGATATTCAAAAAACCGCTTAAACGTTTCATAAGTTCCGACACCCAGAAAAAAGAGATATGTAGCCATAGGCGTTATCTCGTTTGAATAGGTTAGAGAAACCCTTCCATCTCCTGCGGGATGCCGCGTCTCCACAACATCACCGTTTGTAATCAGGTTAGTATAGCGTTCATCTGCGATGATTTTGGTTGTGTATGTGCATTTTGCTGCCATATCGTCAATGCAGGGCACAAGACGCTCAAACCCCCACTGCTGGCACTGGGTTATCTGCTGTGGAGGGGCTCCCCGCGGTGTTTCATCATAGTAAAGCCCTTCAAGGAGATTTTTCGTAGGTCTGCAGATAGTTTCGGTATTTATGAAAAGATCGGTCTGCATGGGAACCGGTTTTTCAAATATTATACTGAGCAGGGATTCATCTTCTTTATAATTATATACAATTTCATAATCATTACAGGTTACAGAGAGAATTTCAAGGTTTTTTGCGTTTAGCGCCAGTTCACTAAGAGGACTGTCCAGTGTTTTCACATGAAGAGTAGAAGACACACGGGTATGGTCATCATGTACATCAAAAACAAGATCCATATGAATGACTTTGACAGTCAGGTCACCAAAGTTCTCGGGATAATATCTGAATATTCGTTCTGTATTCATTGTTGAACAGTACAGACTCCTGACTAAAAGTAGATTATTGTCTTTTCACAATGAAGACTACATTATTTACGCTTTCTGACATAAAATCCCATATTTGCAGATAATATGTAACCTATTATTATTTACCGAAAGAGACGAGATTAATTTATTGAGAATTAAAATGACAGACTGGATTATTATCGGAATTATTGTGATAGTCCTAATCGGACTTGCCGCATGGTTTGTAAGCATTTACAACAGGTTTATCAGCCTGAGGAACTCTTCAGAAGCAACTCTCGGCCAGACAAGGGTTGCAATGAAGAAAAGACTCGATATGATCACACAGCTCTTAGGTTCGGTAAAGAGCTATGCCGCTTTTGAAAAGGAAACACTTGAAAGAGTTACCGCAATGCGGGCAAGTGTAGGCAGCGCAGGTGCAGGTGACCTGAATAAAGTCGAAGCAGAGTCACGCTCCATACTGGGTCGCCTCTTTGCAGTTATGGAGAATTACCCTGACCTTAAGACACAAAAAACTGTGAGCGATCTCATGAACTCGATAAAAGATATTGAAGATGAGATTGCACGCCACCGCTATACCTACAATAACATCTCACAGCAGTTCAATACAATGAGAGAATCCATTCCTTCCAATATTATCGCAGGAATGCTGCATCTGGTAAAACTGGATTACCTGGAGTTTGAGGACGAAAATCTTGAGAAAGCACCTGAGATATCTTTCTGATCAGCTAAGAGGTAATTTTTCGTGAACGAAAAAAAACAGATTCTGATCCTTGTTGCCGCGACCTTTTTCATAGGAATTGTAGCACTTGCAGGGGTAATTTCCTTCCCCTCCCTTGAAGTTGATGATCTGGTTGCCGAGAGTTACAATGCCATCTGGTACGAGGACGGTACTCTGGTTGAGGAGTATACTTATGATGTCAAATCAGGTGGTCAGTACCGGATGCTCTTCAGAAAGTGGGACTATTACCTGACTTTTGAAAAGTCCGGAGATCTTCCTTCAATTGAGTTCATCAGTATGGAGGTTCCCGAAGGTACAGTTGGATATGCAAAAGACTACCAGAATCAGGTGAAGTTATTTGATGAAAATAGCGGTACCTACAAATCATTCATCTCAGATCAGGCATATAAAAATGAGGTCGGAATTTACAGGCCCGAATACTTTGATAAAGGGAAGTACACCGTTACATACACTTTCAAACTCCACCCTCCGGTTGAATATGACAATCTCTACAGTCACCTCAACCTGAAGTTTGCAAGTGAGCACATACCTTACAGACATGTATCAATAACAATTCCTTCTGCTTATGTTGAGAAAATCTACCCGCACCCACCTACACTGAATATGGAACAAAAGGGTGACTCGATCATAATCACCGGCAGTTCAGGGGAGGATGAACTTATTGAAGTTGAAATGCTGCTTTCAAAGGATTACAAAGATGTAATTGACGGTTTCCCTAATTTTGTTGACGATGTAAAAGGAAAAACTGAATCTGCAAACTTCTGGTATTCTCTGCCGTTCACAGTTGCATCCCTGCTTGACATTATCGCAAAAATCTTCGTAATTCTGATGCCTTTCCTCTTCGTCATACTATATCTCAGGTATGGGCATGAAAAAAAATTCACAGTTCCGGAGTACCTTAGTTTTGTCCCCAATAACAAACTTAAACCTTGGGAGGTCAACCTGCTTTTCAAGGGTGATGCCATTGACTATGATGAGAACGGATTTTATGCGACTCTTCTTGATCTTCACAGGCAGGGAAAACTTCGTATTGATGAACGCGATAACGGCGAGGGTGTCCGTATTAAAGTTCTTGATGACAGTGGTGGCGATTCATACGAAAACCGTATAATAAACTTCATTAAAAATGGTGCCAGGGACGGTGTGTTTGACACAGGTGAGATTAACGCCCTTGCAACAGAAGCAGGTCACTCTCAAACCGCGGAAGCTGAAGTTGTCAGATACCAGACTACCCTTAAAGCGCTTACAGAGTCGGTTGATATGACATTGTCATACAAATATATCGTTGAAGGACGGATAAAACTCCTGCCTCTGGTTTTATTATGGGCAGTTCCTTTTGCAGCAACGATAATTATCCACTTCATATCACCAGGATCCATTCCTTTGCCGGGAGCCACAATGTTTCTTCTGTGTGTAGTACTTGTTCAGATTATAGCGGCACTTGGTTTCCCTACAACACTGTTTGGAAAATGGAAAGATGATCACTATAAAGAAAAACTTGAATGGGATTCATTCAGAGATTTCTTATCTGACCTTGCCCAGATAAGGAAATACTCACCAGATGATATCAGCATGTGGGGCGAGTGGCTTGTCTACGGCACAGCACTTGGTGTCGGAGATAAGGTCGAAAAAGCAATGAAAGACCTTAATGTCAATATCTCAGATGCAGGAATGCCTGCATATTCATATATGAGGCTTGGATTTCTCCCGATAATAGCCTTCTCACCACCTTCACAGGGTGGGGGCACCGGTGGATTCGGAAGTGGGGGCGGAGGATTCGGCGGTGGAGGTGGTTTTGGAGGCGGTGGCGCAGGCGGCCGTTAAAACCACTAATTCATTTATTTATAGTCGGCCTGGAGTTCAGCTCCATGCGCAATATTTTTTCCAGCATCCCTATTTTCAGAGGACTTATAACCTTGGTACAGGTGCTGGTTCTGACACAGTCTCTATAATTGCAGGTATACTCTTATTTCCGGTTTTGCGATGTCCGTGTATACGGGTATATTTGTGCAGGAAAAAAACCGCCTGAAGTCTGTCAGGTATGCAGTGCAAAAAGAGGACGTTTTGAGGTTTTTATAGGATAGTGCTACCTTAAAATGACTTATAATGGTATAACAACTGGGTGCCC
>DAOVRB010000149.1 GCA_030628325.1 Methanomicrobiaceae archaeon
CTTACGGACTGTAATCTCAAAGTTTCCTATATAACCCTCAACCTTCTCAACTTCGGAATAGGTCATCAGTTCAATATTGGGGTGACGACCAACATCCACCATCTTTGGTGTTAAGATACACTGTGAACAGTCAAGTGTCGGGAATGTCTTGTCGAGCTGGGACATGCGCCCACCGATAGACGGTTCCTTTTCGATCATATAAGTCTTAATCCCTGCGTTTGCCAGGTCAAGTGCAGCCTGGATACCACCAATACCTCCACCAACAACCATTGCGGCATGTTCCACAGGAACACTCATAGGTATGAGATCCTCAAGGAGTATCGCCTTTGCAACTGCAATCCTTACCTGATCCTTTGCCTTAGCGGTTGCACCATCCCAGTCGTGCATGTGAACCCATGAATTCTGCTCACGGATGTTTGCCATCTCAAACTTAAATGGATTTAATCCGCCCACTTTGGTTGCAGTACGGAATGTAGGTTCGTGAAGACGCGGGGAACATGCAGCAACCACAACACCAGTGAGGTTGTGTTCCTTAATTGCGTCAGCTATCTTAGTCTGTCCAGGTGTAGAGCACATGTACTGATACTCATCTGCGTGTACAACACCAGGAAGGGTTAGGGCGTATTCCTTTACTTTATTGATGTCAATGAATCCTGCAATATTGGTACCGCAGTGACAAACAAACACGCCAACTCTTGCTTCTTGAATTTCTTCTGTCATATTTCACACCTCTACAGAATCATATCCAGGAATGGTTTACAGTCAACTGCATGCAGGTCAAGTGCCAGTTCATCCGGGCTCATACCCTGCGCCAGACCAAGTAATTCATTGTAATGCAGAACCGGCAGATTGTATTCCTTCCCAAATGTCTCCTTAATCTCAACCTGACCACGGTCATACTGGAGCTGGCAGAACGGACAGAATTCTGTTAACACGTCCGCACCAACCTCCTGGACGTTGATTAACTTCTCATTTGTGATATCCAGAGCCTGACTCAGATCATAGCCACGGACACCACCACCGGCACCACAGCACTGCATCTTATTCTTATACTGAACAGATTCAGCACCAAGTGCATCAATCAGTTCCTCAAACCACATTGGATTTTCTGCATTACCAAAGTGCCGTTCCTTGGCTGGCTTCAACAGGTGGCATCCATAGTGTGGAGCAATTTTTACACCTGTGAGAGGACGGGTAATGCTGTTTCTGATCTTTTCCACACCACAGATCTCTGAATCATAGTACAGCTCAATTAAGTGCCAGACATCGATTGAACCCTTAAATTCCATATCAATCTCTGCAAGCACTTCATTTGCACCGTCGCGGAGTTCATCGTTATTTTTGAGTATTTCATTAACCTCATAAATAGACTTGTAACATCCATTGCAGATCAGAGCAATATCCTTACCCATCTCTTCTGCCAGACAGACATTACGTGCGGCCATTGCATACCAGATGTTTAAGTCAATTGAACCAAATGCACCGGGTGCAGGACAACAGCTTCCTCCCTTAAGGGGCAGGAGCTTAATACCTACTTTTTCACTTGTTTTTATTGCAGATGCCTCACACCCCGGGTAACGGTTCGGTGCAATACATCCAAGGAAAAACGCATATTCATGCATAATTACTCACCCTCCGCAAGAATTCTGTCAGCACGGTCTTTCAGACCATAATGATCAATGATTTTCTGTATGCCCGGGATAAATTCAGGATGACCTGCTGTTGTCTCCGGTTCCGGCGTAAGCCCAAGTTTCACACGTGCAGCCCTGTTTGCATCATTGTTGGGCACACCGTGTCCTGTTTTGTATATTGCCTGAACAGTCTTTAAGAAATTTTTTGGAATAATATCACGTCTGGCAGCCAGGTTTCTCAGTGCCATGATCACATCTGTCGGGGCAAGATTTCGTGGACAGCGGTCTGTACAGGTATAGCAGGTAGTACAGAGCCAGAGATCCGGATCGGTAAGTGCCTCTTCTTCAAGTCCAAGTACAACCTTACGCATAAATAAACGAATGCGGTATGAACTCCTCGGAGCAGACGGGCATCCACCAGTACAGCTACCACACTGGAAGCACATATGTGCATCTGTACGGCTGATTTTTTCAACTTCTTTTAAGAATTCAGGATTTGAATCTGTAGTGTAAAAACTCCGATCCCTGAGTTTCTCTTCAAGTTCAGGATTTCCATAATTTTTCTCAAACGACATTTTTACACCTCACGCACTCTCTCCAACCTTTTTAGTCTCAACCTGACCCTGAGTACTCTCTCTGACTTTTGAAGTTCTTGGAGTACAGAGTTTGTCCTTAATCTTCAGGAATAGATCGGTTTCCTTACCCTTAACACGGATACCTGTCCGCTTAAGAGTGATAATGTCTTCACCCGGACATGCATAGACACATGCACCACAGAGAATACATAAATCGTCGTTCACTGCAATCTTCTCTTCCTGCTGCCCCTTCATCTGATCTGCAGGTAACGGGGACGGGAGGTAGATAGCGTTTGCCGGACAGACCTCAATACAGGTAGAACACCCTGCAGGGCACTTCTCAGCATCGAAGTTTATCTCACCTTCAAATATTTTTTCAACGGTAATTGCCTCAGTTGGACAGTTGATTGCACACCAGCGGCAGGTACAGCAGTTTTCCTGAATTATCTCTACTGAACCCTCAATCTTTGCAGATTCAACTGTGCGCTCTATGACAATCGCATCCTCAGGGCATGCTTCAGCACAGACCTGACATGCGTCACAGAGTTCTTCGTTCCAGACAACTTCGCCTGCCACAGCACCGGACTCTGCTGAGAACGGCTTGCGTTTGACGTCTATTGCCGGACAGAGTGCATCACAGATGCCACACATCGTACATTTCTCCTCATCAACTGTGAATTTCAGAGATGCATTAAGTGCTGCCTGTTTTGGCCTGCCGTCTTCTGAAGTACCTTCAAATTCAGGGACTTGCCTGTCAATTGCGTCACGCGGACATACATCCTCACAGATTGTACACGCAACACACTTTTCCTGATCAATATCCGTAACCATGTCGTATTGTGGGAAGCCTTCTTTTTCCAGAATCGGGAGACGCTCCTCACCATCAACTTTGAGTGTCAGTGCATTGAATGGGCACAGGACAACACAGACACCACAGTATGAACATTTCTCTTCATCAATGTTCACAGGTTCTGCATAATCTACTGCACCTCTTCCAATTGCGCCGACAAGGCCGATGCTGATAGCTTCTTCTGGACAGGCTTCTGCACATATACCACATCCAGTACATGTTTCACCATTCAGGATCAGGTTGTTCACGCTCTGGAGCAGTTTCTGCTCCATAATTACGTTTACACCCTCTCTCTTTTTGGAGAATTTCGGGAAGAATGTATCCATATTTTAACCTCACTCCATAATTTCTGCCAGGGATTTGGAATCTTTATCCCACGGTCCTGCCAGCCGTATTACATCCATAGGGCATGCCTCAACACATACGCCACACCCGGCGCAGAGTTCAGAATCTAAATCAAGGACAATGGCTTTGCCATCTTTAACCTGATAGATTTTGTCAGATGTTACCGGGTCTACAGTATAGAGCTCCAGTGCATCCACGGGGCACGCAACTACGCATGCATTACAACCGGTACACCGTTCCATGTTAATATGCAATGCAAATGCCATGGTTTCACACACCAGTATTTCTCGATATAAATCGATTAACAGGAAAGTTGTCGAATAAGATAGATAAATGTTCTGAAGTGATGAAACGTATTAAATGTTTATCAGAGCCAACATTTCACCATTTTTAGTTGATTTTTGAGAGAAATAAACCTTACCTGGTTGATCTGACCGTTACATCCCCCTGCGATGAAAAATGAAAATGGAAAGAAATACATATGCATTAAGTAGTCTGATAAATCTTATTTTATCAACAAAGTATATATTTACGCTTATTTTTTATTTTACTGACAATACACATTTGTTTTGGGGTTGGGAGGAACAAAGTCATTAAGTAAACATACTATACTCCCATACTCCCATTACTCCAGACGACCAGGACAATTATAATGAACTATAATGAACTGCCCGGTCTTTATGGTGAACTCCGGTTTTGTCACAGCACCACATTTCAGAAAATTATTCGGAAGAACATGTCCAGCCAACAATACCACATATCTTAAATTAACCTGATTTTTAATCAGGATATAGCAACATTTTCGTTTTTGGCTGCTGGCCGCTGACGGTCATGTTTCGTATCAGATCATCATCCAGGCTCATGCTCAGCTCAAAATCTGGAATGTGGACACATTCTGCGATTATATTTGAGGTAGGATCGGTGAAAACCAGCC
>DAOVRB010000083.1 GCA_030628325.1 Methanomicrobiaceae archaeon
GCTTATAAAGAAAAGAGAACAGATTAAGCTCGCTGAACAGGGAAAAGATTTATTAAAGGAGAAGATGGACGCACTCATCCGGGAATTCTTCTCTATCATGGGATCTGTCTCCAAATCCCGCAAAGAACTGGAGATGATTGCCGATGATGCCCAGAGATCCTTACTGGCAGCTCAGGCTGTTGACGACCCAATCGCATTAAAATCCGCGTCGTTTGCAACAAAAAGACTGGTATCACTTAATATAAAAGGGAAGAATATTATGGGCGTCCCGGTACCTGTCATTCAAAAACGCCGCGTTTCACGGAGCATTTTTGAGAGGGGTTATAGTATCGTAGGAGTAAGTGGAAGGATAGATGAAACAGCAGAAAGATTTGAAGTCGAACTGGATTTAATAATTGAGCTTGCAGAGACAGAAACAGCTCTGAGAAGACTTGGCGGGGAGATCCAGATGACAAGACGGAGAGTAAATGCCCTTGAACAGATACTCATCCCTGAATTGAAAAAAGAAGCAAAATTCATCAAAATTGCAATAGATGAGCGGGAGAGAGAAGAGCTGTTCCGCTTAAAAAAAGTAAAAAAGAATATCGAACGGAAGAAGAAAGCTGCAAAGCTGCAAAAGATGTAAGATGTGATTTTTTTATACCTTTTTTTTATCAGGTGCTGGTTTACCCGGAGTTCTCCGGGGATTGATTCTCATGATTCATTTATAATCAGGGCAAGAAGTGCCGCTCTCTCAACTAAACTATGCCGGATAATATATTCATTTCCATCATGGGTAGAGTCGCCGGCAGGTCCAAAACCGTCAATACCTGGTACGTTATAGTTGATATAACAGATATCAGAAGCGTTCCAGCGGTGTTCTTCAGGAATTCTTATATCAATCAGGTTACCGATCTTTTTTATACTCTGATAAAACCTCTCAGTTTCACCTGATTTAAACATAGGATTTCTTCGGAGCGAGCCTTCAATCTGGAAGTGAATGACATCATTTCTGTATTTTCTTACATTTTGTTTGATATTCCTGTCAAGAATATCCCCATGTTCCGGATTATTATACCTGACACTCAATATAATTTCACCATAGGCAGAAGGTGACCCAATACTGGAATGCATCCTGATATGATTTGGAACTACGATTATACCCTCTTTTTCACTTGAAAGCTGAACAAGTTTCCTTAGAAGATTTGCAAACTGAATGTTCGCTTCAGCAACATTTTGTGCAGTTTCAGATCTTTTAAGCGTCATCTGGATGGTGTATACTGCAGCACCCGAACGTGATGTAATTACTGCTCCATCATGGGATGCTCCATTTAATCCGATAACTCTCTTAGCCCTTCCCGAAATATCAAAGACAATATCTTTTGTTATCGTTCCCTGAAGTGAATTATCTGATATAAGAAGGATCGCAATCTTTTTCTTTCTCAAAATACGTGAATAACGAAGTGCCTTTAATGCATCAATCATTATTACAAGTCCGCCTTTATTATCCCAGATGTCAGTCCCATATAAGCGGTGTTCTGTTGCGTGATAATCAATATGTTTCGTAAACGGAACTGCACTATCCAGATGCCCAAGTAGCAGGATATCATATTCATCTGAATTGGAATTGGTGAAGAGATGAACGTTTCCTATTTCAACCTGAGGTAAGATCTGACAGGAAAAACCAAGAGGTGTCAGTTGCTGTATTAGTAATCTTCCCAGTGTATTGACACGCTCTACATTTCTGAAATAGGTGTTAGTACCCACCATTTGTTTTAAGATTTTTTCAGTCTGATCCTGTCTACTCCGTAAAAAAATTCTTGTTTTAACAGACAATGGTACTTTATTTTTTAATTCTCCGCCATTCCCTCCGATGTAAAAACTGCTTTCTGAGAAATACCTGACAGAAGCAACGTCAAGAATTTTATTTACAAGGGTTGGATAATCGTACCCGGCAGCTTTTGCAGCATTGACATAGGAACCGCTATGCCCCATACTTGCCATTGAATTAATTTCAAGCACATAGATATTTTCATCCATATCCATCCGTATATCAACACGGGCAAAATCACGTAATCCAAGTACTCTGAAACACTCTTTTGACAGATATCTCATTTTTTCCGCAAGTTCAGGAGAGATATTGGCAGGGCAGATCTTTCTGCGGGGATTGTTGAGTTTATCTGTTTCGGTCTGAATTGCATCAGGATCATTGTTTAAATCAATTTCCAGAACTGGAAATACTTCCGGTTCATTATTACCAAGGAGACCTATACAGAATTCACGACCACGAATAAACTGTTCAACAAGAGCCTGTTGTCTGAACTCGTGTACAATGTGTTTTACAGCTTCCCGTAAATCATCCTCATTGTATACGACCTTAAGACCATATGAGACAGATTCCATTTTCGGTTTGACAATGCATGGATATGTAACATCAGCCATCTCTTCATCACCCGTAGAAAAGACCCAGAAATGTGGGGTTGGTATAGAGAACTTCTGAAGAATAATTTTTGTTATAATCTTATCCAGTGCAAGTGCATGACCTTCAGGACCCGAACCCACATATGGTATACCAAGCATTTCAAGCATTGAGGGAAGGTGGGTATAACGGCTTTCGCCCTGAATGCCGTAAGCCATATTGAATACCATTCCCATCCGTTCTCCATCAATAACCCGCGGCATAAAGTCCTGAAGTTTCTCAATTAAATACATGTTGCCATCCAGAACACGTAAATTATGCCCGCCCTGTTCGATTGAATCCGCCACAGCTTTTACAGTTTCCGGGTTATATATCTCCTTATTCTGCATCCCAAAATTATTGATGACGCCAGTCATATCCTTATTATAGATAATAGCTACTTTCATTATCCGGCCCCCTACGGTTTTTAATATTGCATATAGTTTCTGTATGAAATTACAGGTAGTCTCTCAATAATTCTGTAAAATTGTCTAGGTACCATTATCATATTCATCCTCCATCAGGAAATACTTTCACCCTGTGATCCATTTCTCATTGGAACCTGTCAGATCAGGTCTTTTCATGATACACAAACCCCTTACATCCGTTCAGCAAATCAATGTGATCACACAAACAATCAGAATTGATATTGCCCGATTTGACAAGCTCCACTGGAGTTATTGGAATTTGTCAGATAAGAGAGGTCAGTCCCCCCCTCTCCTGAACCCCACCCTCTGAACCACAATAGGTGTCAATACCGACTTAAAAATGGTGTGTAGTCCGGAGAATAAAACCGGCATTAAAAAATCAGGGTTCTTCAGGGTTCTTCAGGGTTTGAAATCCTTCCCATGAAGAGAATGTTTCCTGTTTCATTGTCCTGTATGAGGAATATAAAAGGGTGATCTGCCCTGAACACAGGTACAGATTCATCCTCAATGACAGCTGTTAATTTCATTACAACAGCTGTTGTCGCCGCTGCCTCGGTTCCCTCCTCGTTTACGTCCACATATGCCTTGTGGACTACATCACTGATGAAGAGATCAGTAGTACCCATTCCGGAAAAGTCGGCAGCAGCTGAAAACGCGGTGGGCATTCCCATCTCTTTTAGTGTTTCTGAAAGGGTGTATTCTGTCTCAAGTCTGAATTTAGGGAAGTAAACGAGAACCTGCTGTGTTTCCAGTGATTCTTCTGTTTCTGCAAGTTTATCTGCATCAAGTGTCTCCTCAACGGCTCTTAAATCGTTATCTTTCGGAAGAACTGCGATCATGGACAACTCCTTTCCGCATTCATGTTCATAGGGCATTTTGAGCATCTGGAACTCATCGTTTTCAGTATAGCCGTATATGGCATCCTCATCAGTTCTCTGCATCATCCAGACTTTTACAGATTCTCCGGATGAAGTTATGAAATCCGCTTCGTACGTATTGTTTTTATCAAACTGCTTTACCCATGTGCCCTTGAAGTAAATCGCATTTGTAATCACGAGTCTTGTCAGGGGATCGATCATTCCTGCAGGTATCAGGTTTTTGATCTTTTCTTCCGTTTTTTCTTCAGCCCATTTATTGATTGTCAGGCGTGATTCTTCCGGCTTGTTTATAAAATCGAGGTTCGTTAAATCCGCTGAGTAATACTCTTCTGCGGTTGTTATGTAATCATTCAGGAACGGATATGTATTTTCAGCCCACAAAGCGTTTGCAATATGCAGGTCGTAGTCGGCATCGCCTGCGTTTATTCCGGTATTGACGGCAAGGTATCCGTTTCTTAGAGTGTCAATACTTTCAGGGAAGAAAAATACGGTCTTAATCTCTTCCGCGGTTTTCTCCTTTGCTCCCTCATATGTTATTGCAAGTGCTGATGATATACTGAATGGCGAGAAGAAGACGTTTTCATCCGGATTAGTGTTTTCATCTGCAAGTTTTTTGTAGAGCTCAAAGGCAAACATGTTGTTTGCAGTAACCACGCTTTCCGCAGCTTCGCCGGAGATTTCATCTGTGCCTATATCCTGTGTCGGTGCGGCAGTCTGACTGCTTCCTGAATCAGGAATCCCTGTGCATCCTGCAAGGATTACACATAAAAGGACAAATAATCCGGCAGCCACCGTCAGAATAGTATTTTGTTTCATGTCAGACTATCTGTTACCAGATTTATTTAATCTGGTGTTGACTGCGATTTTTTTCGTAGTTATTAACATGATGGGCGAGAGAGAGAGAGAACCTGTTCCGCTTAAAAAAAGTAAGAAAGAATACCGAATGGGAAAAGAAAGCTGCAAAGATGTAATTTTTTTATACCTGGTGCTGGTTTATAGTAGCGAACGTTTCTTTTTGAACTATACGGGCTATGCCACAATCAGAGATTTCTAACATTTGATTAACATGCACAGCCCGTATAATGGTAAAGTTTGGATCAGAATGTGAAAAATATTACAACGACCGTGTGACCTGCAGAAAGTAAGCTTAAAAACGCTTTCAACAATTACAGTCGGCCTGTAATTGTCTATAATTCTCAATAAAAATGTGTATTTTACTTCTGGAATTATTGTTGGGCTCAGATATTTTGATCATTTGCCCTATCTTCCAGTAAATTCGTCTAAGAATTTAAAACCGATAAAATGTTTAAAGTAAAAGAACCAGAAAATGATCATCCAGATAGTAAAAAGTATCCAGCCAAGATGTATATGTACCTGCTCAATAACTCCGACAGGTCCGTAAAAATATCCACTCATGGATATGAGAAATATTCTTCCGATGTTTGAAGCATATGTTCCGAGATATCCAATTGCAATAAATATAAGTCCTTTTGTGGTAATTGCTTCCGGAAATGTGGTAAGGACGATTAAAGTTGCTATTGTAAATGTTCCAAGAGACCAGACTCCTGTACAATCATAAACTATTGCAAGATTAATGATTTCCCCTGATACGGAGGCAAAGGAGATTGTATTTCCAATTACAAGAGGTTTAAGTCCGGCAATCTGCAAAATTCCGGAAGTAAATGCCACAGTGGGGGGTATCAGAGGGCCGATAAGCCACTCCTGATTCCTTAAAAAAATATCATAACCTTCAAATCCGAGAACTGCGAGGAGAGGGAATAATAACGGCAGAATAAGTCTTTTATAACCCATAATTCCGAATAAAATAATCCCGGCACCCGAGAGAAGTATTGAGAAATCACCAATCGAGTAAGGGGGATTACCTATTCCAAGAGGTATATTCAGGAAACTGAATATACAAATTCCTACCCCAAACAGAGCAATAATTGTTTTTCCTTTTTGATCA
>DAOVRB010000184.1 GCA_030628325.1 Methanomicrobiaceae archaeon
ACCGACCCTGAACCAAAAGACACTCTCCAGATCAGGCCAAAGAGTGTTGAACTGGTTCAGATGCTTGAGGCCGGCGGCCTTGATTATGCATGGGAATACAGGAGTGTTGCTGTTCAGAACAATCTAAAATTCCTTGAACTTCCTGAGGAGATTGACCTGTCCTCAATTACATTTGCAGACAGATATGCAACAGTGCAGACAGAATGTACAGGTGGCATGAAGAAAGGCAAACCTATTGTGTATGGTGTTACAGTACCCAAAAACTCAAAGAACCCTGATGTAGGTCTGGAATTCATAAACATGCTTGTAGGTGAGACCGGACAGGGCATTATGAAAGGGCAGGGTCAGCCACCGATTGTTCCGGCAGACGGTTTTGGCTCAGTTCCTGCGAGTATAAAAGATCTGGTTAATATCCAGGCCTAATCTTTTATTTACCATGAGAATCAAAGGTTTTTATCAGACCGTGCCTGAAATCTGAGCTTCATGCACGTATTTTAAGAACCATTTAGTAAATTGACCTGTAGTTTTAATTCTGATATGATCTCTCTGTCTGTTTCAGGTATCTGAACTGCTACATCTCTGATCCCGGAGTATGGAATGGTAAAAAAGGCAAAAAAATACATTTTTCCTGATCGTTGCCTGATATCTTTCTCACTTGTGGGTGGACTGATCATCGCACTGACAGTCCTTGCACTCATGAATATGGCGGTGAAAGAACTCAGTGATATCCCTCATATCTTAAAAGTTGCCTCTGATGCAAAGGTCATAGATTCAATTGTGCTCACAATGGGTGCCGGATTTAATGCGATTCTCATTCTTCTGTTAATCGGAACACCTCTGGCATATGTTCTGGCCCGCACAGACTTTCCCGGAAAAGGGATTGTTGAGAGTCTCGTTGACCTTCCTGTGATGCTCCCGCATACTGTGGCAGGAATCCTTGTTTATATTCTGTTTATGTCACGCGGACTTCTGGGTGCCCCGTTAGAAGAGATTGGTCTCTCTTTTGAAGATGCCTATCCTGGCATTGTTGTGGCAATGCTCTTTGTATCCTCCCCCTATTACATCAATTCAGTGAGGGCGGGGTTTGAAAAAGTGCCTCTTCATCTGGAGAATGTTGCAAGAACGCTTGGTGCGACACGTTTTCAGGCATTTATACGGATTGTTCTCCCCCTTAGTGCACGGCACATATTCAATGGTTCGATTCTGGCATGGGGTCGTGCGATTGGTGAGTTTGCAGCGGTAATTATGATCGCATATTATCCGATGGTCATTTCAACACTGATCTATTACCGCTTTACGACCGGAGGGATAAAGGAGAGCAGTACAGTTGCCTTTGTGATGATAATTGCATGTCTCGGTGCATTTTTTGTACTCAGGTATGTTTCACGTTTCCTGGGGAGATATGATGATAGAGTTTGATAATGTCTCACTGACACTCGGTAGTTTTTCGTTAAAAAACATCTCCCTTACGATTAATGAAGGAGACTATTATTTCGTGCTTGGACCTTCAGGTGCAGGTAAGACAGTCATCTTAGAAGCGATTGCCGGTCTGCACAGGCCTGATTCGGGGAGTGTACTGGTGAGAGGTGAGGATCTCTGTAACAAACCGCCTGAAAAAAGGAAAATTTCTCTTGTTTATCAGGACTACTCACTGTTTCCGCATATGACTGTTTTTGACAATGTTGCCTTTGGTCTGAAGATGCAGAAATGCCCTAAAAGTGAGATCCGGATGAAAGTCGATGATATTCTGGATCGATTCAACATATCCCACCTGAGGGATCGTCATCCCCTGACAATGAGCGGAGGAGAACAGCAGCGTGTGGCACTTGCGAGGTCACTTGTGGTTAATCCAAAAATTCTCCTTCTTGACGAACCGCTTTCAGCCTTAGACCCCCTCACACATGAGAAATTTATCCGTGATCTGCGGAGTCTGCACAAAGAACAGGGTCTTACGATTGTTCATGTCAGCCACTCGAGGCAGGAGGCATTATCTCTTGCAAATAATGTGGCGGTAATTATTGACGGGAGACTGGTGCAGGAAGATACTGTCGAGGGTGTTTTTAATCGCCCGTCAACTGAGGAAGTAGGCAGGTTTGTTGGTATTGAAAATATATTCCGTGGCAGAGTGAACCGGAATGATGATAGTCTGATAAATGTTGATGTCTGCGGAGTAAATATTTCAGCAGTTGGAAATTACCCGGACGGGACTGAAGTAAACCTGTTTATCAGGGGTGAGGATATCATGCTCTTCCAGACAGATGGTGCTGTGACAAGTGCAAGAAACACTCTTGAGGGTGAAATAACCGATTCATTCCATGTTGGTGCCGTTGTACGTGTGAATGTTGATTGCGGAATTCCTGTAAGTGTGCTGGTTACAAGGCAGTCTTCTGAAGAAATGAATCTTATAAGAGGTAAAAAAGTGATTGTCAGGTTTAAGGCCACAGCGGTTCATGCTGTCCCGGTAAATATGGATGCTGCAGAGATATAATGGATAATCATGCAAATCCGGTCAGTACCAAAGTCCGGATTGTAAATCTTTGAATCCCTGGCTGGCTTTTCCTCATAAGCTGAGGAAAAATATTCAATGCAACAGGAAATTACGAAGTTTTCACCCTCATAATAGTTCACTGCAATACCTTTATGTATGAATAATAATATATGAGAAACTTTAAGGAAAACTATGGATGACCTTATTTTGTGTATAGGTATTGCCATAATAACTTTCATTATCGGTCTTGTATCTGGTTATTACGGGCTTAGGGCATATTATGATAAGCATTTCATTGTTGTTGCCGGTGAGTGCAGGGATAAAGATTCGATTGAACCCCTGCTTGATGAACTTGAGAGGGAGACATAAATGACCTGTTTCAGAGGGATGTTTTTATGACTTTTTATCTAAACTGCCTGCTAATCTGTGTGGCTACAGCCTGTTTTGGTTTTTTAATAGGTTTTCAGCTGGCCCATATCTATTACTGCAGAAAAATGATAATCCTTGCAAAAAGGTGTATAAATACCGGCACAATTGCTCCTGTTCTTGTTGAAATTGAGAACCAATCCGAAACCAGCTGACCTGGTTAAAATAAGGCTCATCTTTTCTTCTCGTTCTCTTTTTATCATTTCAGGTCAATATTCTTTTAGATGAAAGTGACTGTGCTTGCCAGCGGCAGCAAGGGCAACTGCTGCTACGTAGAGGGAGACAGTGGAATCCTTCTTATTGATGTGGGCATAAGTGCAAAAGAAACCCTCCGGCGTCTTGAGTGTGCGGGTGCTGACAAAGACCGGATTTTAGGGATCCTTGTTACACACGAACACTCTGACCATATCCGGGGTGTTGATGTGCTCGCGAGGCGCCTTGATATTCCTGTAATAGGGACTCATGGGACTATATGGGAATTTGAAGGCTATCTGAATAAGACGAATAAATCAGGTAAACCAAAGAAACTTCCCATGATGGAAATACACAGAGTTACTGAGGAATTTGGCATTGATGGTTTTTCTGTCGAAATGTTCTCAACTTACCACGATGCCTGTGACCCGTCAGGTTTCTGTATAAGAGAAGGTGACACTGTTTTTGGTTTCTGCACAGATACCGGCAGACTCACGGAAAAAATCAGAGAAAAACTTGCAAAATGCGATGGAATTGTGCTTGAGAGCAACCACTGCCCGCAGATGCTTGAGCAGGGTAAATATCCGGTTTTTCTTAAACAGCGGATCCGTGACCCGGATCGGGGGCATCTCTCAAATGAATCCGCATCCGAATGTTTAAAAAGTATAGGTTGTGACTCCGGGCAGGTGATCCTTGCGCATCTGAGTGAGGAGAACAATACACC
>DAOVRB010000235.1 GCA_030628325.1 Methanomicrobiaceae archaeon
ATATAAATGCCATGCTCAAGGGAAAATTCACTCTCCGCGATATGTATAAGCAGATGGAGGCCATCAAAAAGATGGGGCCAATTAAAAAGATCATGAGCATGCTTCCGCTCGGCGGGATGGAAATACCACAGGATGCCTATGAGGTCACATCACAGAAGATGAATCGTTATAAAATAATCATGGACTCCATGACCACTGAAGAACTGGACAATCCTTCAGTTATCAGCGGTTCCAGAATCCAGCGGATCTCTTATGGTGCAGGAGCAGCACCGGAAGAAGTCAGAGAATTAATTAAGTATTACAAAACGATGCAACGTACTTTCAAGGCCATGCGCGGCGGTGCAGGTGGAAAGTTCAACATGCAGCGCATGATGAAGAAATTCGGCGGGATGTAATCATTATGAAACGTTTTCTCGTGGTCGGGCACCGTGCCAGTACTACAGGTGACTTTTCCATAAATGACCTCCCGGGTGGTGCAGGACGTATGGATGTCCTCTGCCGCTGTATCAACTCATGCTTTTTCCTGTCGCATGACCTGCGCAGAGATGTTGAATGCTACCTTATCCTGAAGGGAGAACCCAATCCGCCAAAGACAGTTCTTATCCGGGGTTCCGAAATCAGATACTTAAACCCGGATGAAAGAAGCGCAGGTTCACTCTTAAAAAAGGCACTTGCACTTCCGTGCGGTGAGATATTCAGGGAGTCAACAAAAGGTGTGTACGTGCGTAAAGGCGGGCTTGACAGGATACTTTCTGAATATCAGTTCACAATATTGGACGAAAATGGTGCAAATCTCAGGGAAATGGACACAGTTCCCAAAAACCTGATATTAAGCGATCACATGAACTTTACAGAAGAAGAAGAGGAACTGCTAAAAGATTTGAAACGGATTTCAGTAGGTCCTAAAATCCTGCATGCAGATCACACCATCACTGTAATACTCAATGAAATGGACAGGAGATAAAATGACAGATGACATTCTTGAAGAAGTGAAAGCAATTCTTGAGTACGGGCCCATATGTGACCACTGCCTCGGGCGCATGTTCGGAAAACGCTCTTTTGGATTAAATAATGACGAAAGAGGACGTTCACTCCGTATTGCGCTGTCATTGAAGGAGGACATCCCATTCTCCCCCGAAAAAGAGGAGTGCTGGATCTGTAGCAACCTCTTTGACAGAATCAGTCTCTGGACTGAGCGGGTTGCTGCAGAATTTGATGGTATCGAATTTAAAACGATGTTAATGGGTTGCAGGGTACCACCCCTGATGGCGGAAAGCGAGGAGATGATCTGGAGTGATCTGGAGCTGCAGTCACCCGAACCACTGAAAGCAGAGTTCAATCGCGAAGTAGGTAAAGCCGTAACTGCCGCAACCGGAAAGGAAGTTAACTTCAGACGCCCGGATGTGGTTGCACTCTGTGATATCTCAGCCGAAACAGTAGATGTACAGATAAATCCACTCTACATATACGGGAGATACTGCAAATATGAGCGCGGCATCCCACAGACCAGGTGGCATTGCAGGATCTGCAGGGGTGAAGGCTGCGAACGCTGTAATTTCACAGGTAAGATGTATCAGGATTCTGTTGAAGAGCTGATCGGCAGACCTGCCACTGCTATATGCGAGGCAGAAGATGCTATCCTGCACGGCGCAGGCAGAGAGGATATCGATGCGCGTATGCTTGGTGATGGCCGACCCTTTGTCCTTGAAGTTGTAAGACCACTGAAAAGAAGCATTTCACTCGATAAACTTGAAGATGCAATCAATACAAGTGCAAAAGATCGTGTATCAGTCACACTCGATCATGTCAGTGACCGGCATGAAGTGGAAAGCATTAAATCCGGAAAAGCGCATAAAAAGTACAGCATTCTGGTAAAAACAGACAGCAATCTTACTTTAAATGAGATGTGTACTGCTGTAAACAGCCTTAAAGGAGTGACTATAGGACAGCGCACCCCGGAAAGGGTATCACACAGACGGGCAGACAAAGTCAGGGAGCGCCGTGTCATTGATATTGAGTGCACTGGAGTGGAGGACGACAATTACAAAATTGAAGTCACTGGTGAAGCCGGACTCTACATCAAAGAACTAATATCAGGTGATCATGGCAGGACAATACCAAGTTTAACAGAAAAACTCGGAGTCCCTGCTTACGTTACCAGCCTTGATGTCGTAATGGTTGAAGGGGTTATATCTGAAGATAACAAATCCCAAAGACACAGATAATAAATCTCAAAGAGACAGATAATAAAATGGAGATATGATAATATGGCACATCACAATGGTCAAAGAAAGAAAACACGGTATAAATTTAAGAAAGCACTGAGACAACGCGGTCTTGCACCGGTTACTACTGTTATTCAGCAGTTTGAAATAGGTCAGAGAGTACACATTGTTGTTGACTCCAGTGTACAGACAGGTATGCCCCACCGCAGATTCCATGGCAAGACAGGAAAAGTTCTTGGAAAGCAGGGGCGTGCATGGCTTCTTGAAATAAAAGATGGAAATGCAACAAAAACCGTTATCTCAAGACCACAACATCTAAAACCACAAAAGTATTAAATATTTTTTGATCGTGATTGGCATGAAGGTAAAAGAAATTATCAGCGAAGAAAGGATTACTCTCCCGGAACTCAGGGAGATACTGTTAAAGGTAGAAGCTTCCAAACTTGAAAATGGCAAGGAAATGTCCTATGAACTTCGTAAAAGTATTGAACATGCCAACCATCTCTCCAGAACCAGTGTACAAAATGCAAAAGCACTTTTAGAGGAGCTTCTTAAACTCGAGAAAATTAAGCCTGACATTGCATACAGGATTGTTAATATTATGCCCCGGACAAGGGATGAACTCAGAGCAATTTATGCAAAAGAAAGGTTCACTCTGTCAGGTGAAGAACTCGATGAAATCATTGATCTTGTAATGGCTAATTTCTGAGGTAGCTGTCATGAGAACTGACAAAAAAGAGATCTATGGAATAGTTATTGACTTTCTCCCAAGAGGGTATGTTGATGACAGACGGCCACATTTTAAACATGAACCAGTGCTACAGGCCGTTGGTACAGACCAGTTTAAACTACTTGAACTCGTGCCAAAGACAGATGAAATCAATATTCATGACACTGTGTACATTGGCGAGAAGGAACGGGACAAAATTGAGCGGGTAAAACGTCGCATTGGGTACAATGACCTGAGAAAGACCGCGCGCCTTGAACTTCCTTTTGCAATTGAAACAATAGTAAAGGACAGAGAGGAAGAGTTTGTTGCATTCTTCAACAAAGCAGTTCCAATTACATCAAAG
>DAOVRB010000043.1 GCA_030628325.1 Methanomicrobiaceae archaeon
CTGTGGGAGTTGATAAAGGCCGTTTTCAAAGGGATATTTCACATAACAGTCTTTATAGAATATTTTTGTATTGCGGTTTCTTTTGTCCTTATTGTCTTTCAGGACATCACACATGTAGTCATTGACATCTTTGTCCCTGCTAAAAATGATGTGTGAACCACCAATGTCAAATGTAAACCCATCTTCTGTTTTTGAACGACAGAGTCCGCCATAATTACTCTCTTTTTCAAGGACAACTACTTCTTCACCGTTTTCTGAGAGAAGACGTGCAAGTGTTATCCCGGTCAGACCGCCGCCAAGTATTGCTGTTTTCACGAATTATAATTGGGGTTTATTAAACTAATTAATTTTTGATCAGACACTGGTCAGGTAATGGTGATACATGTGTGTGGATGATAGTCCGGGATGTCACTATTTTTTCAGGTAGTGTTCGGTTTTTAGCAGAGAATATTTCTTCATATACTCATCAAGGGCAGATTCATCGTAAGGGGAGGAGATTGAGGCGACAACATACAGGAGTATCAGGGCATTATCGCGGTTATATGTCTCTCTGACCTCTATATCTTTCTCAGGGAGCTGAATTGGAAGATATTTAATTTCATCTTCTTCAAATGTCAGTTCGATTCTGGAGGTATCATCCTTATACTCATATTCTTCTGATGCTGTTTCACCCTCCCATGTATATTGTGATTTTACAGACGATTTTGAACCAACCAGTTTTTTGGCCTCTTCACGGACAATCTGTAGTGATTTTTTTATTACTCCGAACTCATTCCCTTTTTTTTCGAGTCTGTTTATTGCATTATCTGCCTGTTCTATTGTTCTGTCATAAAGATCCATCCGAAATGAGATCAGTGTTGATGCAATTTTATGTCCGGTTGGTTCATCAACAGATTTCCCAAGAGGCATAATTTTTGATTTGTATTGTTCCAGTATTCCTTTCATAATTGTCTCCCCATAAATTATTGCAGTGGAAAAATGAGTGCTCTAATCTAGAACTATTCATAGCAGAAGTTAAAATAATTTTGATTTCAGAATTTTCCATGTTTCTGCCTAAATATAGTCGCAAAGGCAGTGTCTGGGAATGTCCCAATTTTTCTGTAATCTCTATTGACCCTGTTGCACGAACAATTTACTGTAGGCAATGAGGATAATTGTATTACAAAATATACAGAATTAAACCTGGATCTAAGTCAGGAAGCTCCGATTTATGCATGTTTTCTGAAGAATCACTGATTTTCAGGACGCAGTCCACAAAAAGAAAAAGATATATAGTGTATTTGAGTACTAATTACTGGTATTCGATATGTTCAATAGAGGGGTTATCATAGATACAGAAGCAAAATATTTTGCACTATTTTTTATCTGCCCCTTTTTCTTTAGCTTTAGATAGGAAACCGGTTTAATTTCGGTTTCCTTTGTAATGTAACATTTTCCTGATATCGGGAGATCTTTTATGTTTGGAATTTCTGATCCACAGATATGGATAAGCTACGTGCTGGCAATCGTATTTGCACTTGCATGTATAGTGTATGGCATTTTGAACTGGAATAGTGAGGAGGAGTCTAATCATGGCAGTTGACACCCTGACATTGTTGATAATAACCGGGATATATCTGATTGCAATAATTGCTCTTGGTGTGCTGGGATACCGGCAGACAAAGGAACATGAAGACTTCATGGTGGCAGGGAGGAAAATTAACCCCATTATCCTTGCGTTGTCCTATGGTGCAACTTTTATCAGTACATCCGCAATTATTGGTTTTGGCGGGGTTTCGGCCTATCTTGGGATGGGTCTGGTCTGGCTTACAGTACTTAATATTGGACTGGGCGTACTGATTGCATTCATCGTTTTTGGGAAAAAAACACGTGAAATCGGCCACCGCTTAAATGCGGTTACTTTTCCTGATTTGATGGGCAAATGCTATGATTCGGCATTTATGCGGAATGTAAGTGCGTTTATAATAATAATCGGTATGCCACTTTATACTGCAGCAATTTTAATTGGTGGAGCAAGGTTTATTGAAACAACTCTGTATATCCCATATGATACGGCATTGATAGCCTTTGCTGCAATCGTAGCTGTTTATGTTATATTCGGTGGTCTGGTTGCGGTTATGTATACGGATGCCCTTCAGGGGGCAATCATGTTTGTGGGTATGGCGATTCTCCTTGTATTGACATACATATATCTCGGTGGAGTAACAGAAGCACACACTGCATTAAGTTCATTAACATACATGGTGCCTGAAGCACTTGCCGCAGCAGGCCACACCGGATGGACTTCCATGCCGACGTTTGGTTCACCCATCTGGCTGACACTGATAACCACACTGGTTCTTGGTGTGGGTATCGGTGTTCTGGCTCAGCCACAGCTTGTTGTTCGTTTCATGACTGTCAGTGATAACAAATCACTCAACCGGGCAGTTCTGGTAGGAGGCCCTTTCATTCTGATGATGACCGGTGTTGCCTTCACAGTAGGACCTCTGACAAATGTCTTTTTTGCGAAGACAACAGGAATGACGGCAATGCAGGCTTGCGGAGGAAATGTTGATTTAATCCTCCCAATGTACATCAATGCGGCAATGCCTGATATTTTTGTTGTGATATTTATGCTTGCACTTCTGGCAGCAGCAATGTCAACATTGAGTTCACTATTCCACACTATGGGAACTGCAGCCGGGTATGACCTCTGGAAAGGAAAACACGGTAAAATATCTGTAATAAATGGGATTCAGATTGGAACTTTTGTAATGATATTAGCCAGTACTCTGCTTGCCTACATTATGCCGGGAAATATTATTGCCCGTGCCACAGCGATGTTCATGGGACTCTGTGCAGCGGCATTCCTGCCTGCATACGCCCATGCAATGTATAGCAAAAAGCCGTCGGTCTCCGCTGCCGGGGCAAGTCTTGTTACTGGTGCCGTCGCATGGTTTGTCTGGACGGCGTTTGTTCATCTGAAAGAGTCCCAGGCACTTGGACTTTCCAAACTGATTACCGGGAATGATGCTCTTCTTCCTATGCCCTGGCAGGTGGTGGACCCTATTATAATTGCCCTGCCTCTCTCAATTGTGGCATTAACGGCAGTGGTGGTGTATGAAAAGACCTGGAAGAAGAGTAATTAATTTTTTATTTCTCTATTTTCATTTCTTCGTTTTTATTTTGGCTGGATTAGTCGACAGGTTAGTATTTGATTGTAGGTGAATGTAAACAGGTCTAACGGGGGTCACTTGACAACTTGTAAACTGATACGTTACGTTTGCCTGAATTCTAAAAATGGGTGAAATATGGTGTTAAAACTAAAAATAGGATTTAATGATTGATTATTTCAAGACCTGGAACTCTTGAAAAATCACGGGTATTATTGGTAACGATCCTTGCACCGTTATGGAGTGTGATCACGGCTATGAGTTCATCAAACATACCTATAGGTGTACCCTGCATTTCAAGAAAAGTTGATAAATCCCCATAATCATCATAATATTTTTCGCTGAAACCTAATACAGGAATTTGATCCATTAGAACATTGAGTGCCTTGCGTGTACTCTCCTTATCCCTGGACTTATGGACACCTTTGTACATCTCCATCACATTTACAAAAGTAGTTGCAAACATTTCGCCACTCTCTTTTATTTCATTAAACAATTTGTCTGTATTCTTCCTGTTAGGATTGTTTTGACTCTTCATTGCATCAATAAGAAAAGTGGAATCAAATATAATCATTTATTCGATGTCCTTCTTCATTTTTTCAGCTTCTTCCTCTGATAGATGATGTTTTGCTTTTCTGAGTATCTCCCCAACGTCCCTGTGTTTTGGGAGCAGTCTTAAAACCTCTTCTGAAAAGCTTTCATTATCGTTTATCTTCCATATTTTTAACCTGTTATATGCCTCTTCTGAAAGACTCACGGTTTTAGATGACATATCTACATATACATACACACACCTTAAAAAGGGTTTTGGCAATAATTGCCATAAAAAGGAGGTGAAAACAGGAGGTTTATTTATTCCGCCTTACCACTTCGCGACTCCTGCGATCTGTCCATACTTAATATCATAATATTCGTTCTTATGATGTATCCGGTATGTGTGGCCAGGCTCCGTCTTTCTGCCTCCTCGATCTGACCTTTCATAAGCATCTGCTCTGTAATTCAATTTCCCAGAGAAATCCCTAAATTCATTATGCTATTTCTCCCAAGGGTGCGAAATCTGAATTTTACGGTAGCCGGGATGGTAAAGACAGGAACGGCGGCAAAAGATACCTGCCGAAATTATCCCCTGCTTATAAAAGACTGGCGGATTCAAAATTTGTACAGTACGTCACTAAGCCGACTGCTTATGGTATCGGTGCCGGTGCTTATGCACTTGGATGTGGGTGCAGGACTTTCAAGCCTTGGGAAACAGGACAAAAAAAGGTAAAAATTAGAGATCAGAAATATGGCAAAGAGTCATATAGAAAAACTACATGGGAGCTTTAAAACATAAATGATGTTATGCTGCTATGGGGATTCGAACCCCAGTCGTCGGCGTGAAAGGCCGACATGATTGGCCCCTACACTATAGCAGCAATGCACTGCGTGCCTTACTCTATTCGTTGAATAAGGTTATATATGTTTTGAAATTTCTCTAAAAAAATGAATTATTTGTAGATTTCTGTGCCTTCAGTGGCAGTTTTAGTTTTTATTGCCGCACCTAACTGTGCAGCGATGGGACCGGGTTTACCTGTACCAATTTCACGCCCGTCAATCCATACAACCGGAGCAACCTCGGCCATTGTGCCGGTAACAAGCACTTCGTCAGCGGTATAAAGATCAAAATAACCCATATTGCGCTCTTCAGTTGGTATGCCAAGTTCACGTGCTGCCTCAAGAAGAGCCATACGGGTAATTCCGCGCAGGTTGTTAAGTGTCGGCGGAGTGATTATTGTGCCGTTTTTTACAACATAGATATTGTCCCCGGAACCTTCAGCAACGTAGCCGTTCGTATCAAAGATAATTGCCTCATCTCCGCCCTTGTAGTTGGCCTCAATCTTGGCAAGGATATTGTTAAGATAATTCAGGGATTTTACATTTGGCGGCAGGGCTTCTGCCGGGTTTCTCCTGATGGATACTGACACAGCCTTAAGGCCTTTCTCGTACAGATCCCCGTACATGCCACCGACCTCCTGTGCAATGGTAAAGATTGTAGGTCCTGCCTGGCATTTCTGCGGGTCGATTCCCAAATCTCCCTTTCCACGTGTGACAACAAGTCGGATATATGCATCTCTCAGGTTGTTCCTTCTGAGTGTTTCAAGAACAACTTCTGTCATCTCTTCTTTGGACAATGGAATTGCAAGATCAATTACCTTGGCAGAATCATATAAGCGGCCTATATGGTCCTGAAGGCGGAACACACGTCCGTTATATGCACGAATTCCTTCAAAGACACCATCGCCGTATAGCAGGCCATGATCAAATACAGAAACTTTTGCCTCCTCATCCGGGACAAACTCACCGTCAAGATATATCACCATAAAAGTAATTATGGTCTTTAAATTACTAAACTTTCGTCATTTTAAATTTTCATTTTAATTTTTCTGTATCTTCCGGCACTCGTCTGTAAAGTGCTTAATCATCCCGTGTACAGATATCGGATGAAGATGAGTATAGCTGGCCTGTGTCCTGTTTACAACCGCACCGTCCAGATTGTCAATAATTCCCTTCCCTCTTTTTAGTCTGTAACTGTAATGCGTATCCTTTGCAAGTCTGACATCTGTGTGGTGGAATTCGTGTCCGGAAAATTCCCCGGCCCCAAGAGGACTTTTTGCATCAGAAACACCCTGTACATATCCTATTACTCTCTGTGCAGGCATCACGGTCTCTCCTGAAAACACCCCACACATCGGATAAACCTTATCCTCCGTCTGTCCGTGCCATCCCTCGCGCAAAATCACCCTGTCAGTCAGATATATCAGTCCGCCACACTCTGCGTATATCGGTGTTTTGTTTGCTGAGACTTCACAGACAGCCTCACGCATACTGCTGTTGGCAGCAAGTTCTTCTGCGAACAGTTCGGGATATCCGCCACCAATGATATACCCGTCTGCTTCAGGCAGGCGGTCGTGAATCGGGCTGAATCTGGTAACTTCAGCGCCAAGCGCACCAAGGATGTCAAAGAGATCGTTATAATAAAAGTTAAACGCCTCATCTGTTGCAACCCCGATTTTTATATCAAAATCTATTTTCTGCCTGAATATCTCAGGAATTACAGTCGGTGCAGTACTCTCTCCCGCTATATCCATCAGGGCATCCATGTCAATGTGGTTGCCGATAACTGACGTGATAGTCTCTACTTTATGTAAAAACGTGCATGACGCCTCTGAGTCGGGCACTGTCTGATGGAAATGCGGGTCGTCCCGCTTTCTCATACTAAATTCTCCCTTAATCTGCCCCTCAAGGTATGGGACCAGACCAAGATGCCTCATTGTGAGTTTCATCTCATCGGTTCTTGGGATTGCACCGATAACGGGTATGTTACAATAGTGTTCGATTGCTGTTGTTGCTTTTATCCGGTGAGTTTCACTTCCTATCTGGTTTAAGATAATTCCCTTGATCTTTACATCCGGGTCAAGTACCATAAATCCTTTGACAATTGCCGCAGCGCTTCTTGTAATACTCCGGGCATCCACAACAAGAATAACATTAAGGTCCAGCTGTTTGGCAATATTTGCTGTAGAGCCCCTGTCTGTAAGTGCGTCCGACCCTTCAAACAATCCTCTGACACCCTCGACAATGGCGATATCCGCTCCGATACAGCCATTGTCATAGACCATTTTCACCTGCTCCGGACTCATCACAAAACTGTCTAAGTTCCTGCACGGTCTGCCGGTTACTCCCGTCAGGTAGGAAGGATCAATATAGTCCATCGCGACTTTAAAGGGCTGGACAATATATTCCTGAGAAAGAAGAGCGGAGATTGCGACTGTTATGCTCGTTTTTCCACTGCCTGAACGGTCACCTGTGATGAGCAGGGACTTCATTTCATACTCCGAAGAACTGCACCAAATTCGCTCTCAACAATATTTCTGACACCCAGGGTTTTTGGATGAAGATCCACTTCAACAATTACATGCTGGTGGCCTATGGCTTTTAAGGGCTCCACCTGTCTCGGACCGTTTGTGATCGAAATAATCTCAATACCTTCGGTGTATTCCGGTGGAATTGCATGTGGCACCCCTGCAATAAGGGCAAAATCCGGTCTGAGATTGCGGATATATTCACCAAGACGTTCTCCGTTTGCACCATATTCATCAAGTGCACCAATGAGTACAGGTTCAATACCCTGGTCCTTAA